>NZ_JBQCYD010000006.1:0-2739 GCF_052088025.1 Senegalia sp. (in: firmicutes)
ATCCTTACCAATATCAATTGCTAATACAAAGCTTTTTATTATTATAGAAATTAATATAATATATATTATAAAATTAGCTATATTTGATATAGTCTCATTTTCAAATGAATTTTGAAGATTTATAAGTATAGCAGAAATTATAGCTAATAATAAAAGTTGTAGTATTAAATCTATATTTTTCATGAATTCATCTAATAAAAGCTTTAATATACCATTTAATATCTTTTCCTCTTCAAATACTTTTTCTCCTTTAACAATTCTTTGGATTATAGATTTAAATTCTATATCACCAAAATATTCTTTAGTATCAGTGTTTATTTTTTTAATTATATTAGTTATTTCATTGATATTTAAATTATCTAACTGCTTTTCAACCAATTCATAAGTAATATTTGAATCTTTATCTTCTTCGGATGCATAAACATTTGTATTTATAAAACTAGCTATAATAATTAGTAATATTATTTTTTTCATAAGTCACACCTTTAAGGCATTATTTTTAATATTAATTCTAACAATGAAAGTAATATTGGTATAGAAATTACTAAAATCATAACTTTACCCGCAAGTTCTATTTTCGTTGCAATAGAAGATTCACCAGCATCCTTTGCAATTTGAGCACCAAATTCACAAATATAAGCAATACCTATTATTTTTAATATTGTAGTAAAATATATAAAATCTAAATTTGCCCTAATAGATAGATCCTTTAATACATCTATTACAAATATTACTTTGTCCATAATAAATATGAAAATCAAAATCCCTGTAACAACACTTAATAATATAGAAATTTCTGGTCTTTGTTCTCTTAAGGTTACAATTAGGAGAGTTGCTATAAGTGCAATGGCTACAACTTGTACTATATTCATATTAATCACCTTAATATAAATTAAAAATTGACTTTACATTATCAAAAAGATCAATTATTAAATCTATAACAATGCCAAGAACCATCACTATACCAACTAAAGTGACCATAGTTGCCATTTCTTCTCTTTCAGCCCTAATTAGTACTTGATTGGTAATAGAAACTAATAAACCTATACCAGCTATCTTAAAAATTATATCTACGCTCATATTTTACTCCCCTTTAAATTAATATCAGTATAATTAACAATCCAAAAATTACTCCTAATTTTTTATGTAATTTTTCATTTTTTTCTGCTTCAATTATTGCTTGTTTTCTTTGAATTTTTAATTGCTCTATAGCAGTATCAAAATGTTTATTTTGTTCATCACTATCAGTAACTCCCATTACTTTTGAAAGTGATAATAATATCTCTTTATCTTCTTTTGTAAAATTGTAGTTTGAACTCTCCATAGTTAAAATATTTTTAAATGCATTATGTAAATTTGAATTTCTATTATTGTTTAAATTTATAATTGTATCTAAAAATATTTTTGAAACTTTACTATCAGATCTCTCATCTACATTCTTAAAAGCTATATCTATAGGATTAGACAAATGAATTATTTCTGTATCTAAAATCAAAAGACAATTTATCATAGAAGTTATATTTTCTACTCTATTAGAATATTTCTTGCTTATTAATATTCCAATAATAGAAGATGGAATAAAAATCATTGCGCAAGCTGCTATTTTGATTACAAACATTTGATTTCTCCTTTATGATTTATCAATGATTTATTTGTAACACCATCTAAAATATCTCTTATAGTGCCAACACCCTTAGAATTATCTAAAATAATTATTCTTTTAAAAATTTTTTCATCAATTATATTTGCTATATTAGGCTTTGATTTGATATCTAATAAACTTTCTCCATGTATAGTAGCAAGAATCTTAACACCTGCTTTGAGTGAATTATGTATGGCATCAATATCCTCTTTAGCACCAAGTTCATCAGTTGCAATTACATTAGGTGATAGGGCTCTTAGCATCATAAGTGTTCCTTCAAATTTATTTACCCTATCTAATACATCAGTTCTAAGCCCTAAATCATTTTGAGGTATACCTTGGTGTAGGCCTCCAATCTCTGATCTTTCATCAATAACTGCGACCTTTATTTTATTATTGCTAATGGTTCTTATGATATCTCTAAGTAAAGTAGTCTTCCCACATTGAGGAGGAGAAATTATCAAAGTATTAAATATACTCCCCTTGTCCCATAAAAAGGGAACCACATCTTTAGAAATTCCAATCTTTTGTCTAGCTATTCTTATATTTAGAGATGAAATATCTTTTATAGTAGAGATGTTCTTATCTTTATATATAACTTTTCCACCAATTCCAATTCTATGTCCACCTTTTATAGTTATAAACCCATTTATTAATTCATTTTGTACCGAATATACCGAATACTCACAAAGTCTTTCAAATGTTTTTTTTATAATTTCTTTTTTTACAATAAAACTTTCATTTATATGCTGTGTTAATTTTCCATTTTCTTTTACAAAGTAATCATTTCCAAAGGCTTCAATCATTAGAGGTCTGTCTACTCTTAATCTTATTTCTTCAATAGTTTTTTTATGACTAGTAGGTATATTTTTAAGTATATTCTCAAGCTTTATATCTAATCTTGATATTACAGATTCAAATCTTTTCAAATCATATAATACATCTTCATTATTCCTTAGTTTATTCATAACCTGTCCCTCCTTATATATATATTTGTATTACCTCATCATCTCAAATATTCCTAAATTTTAAAAAAATAAAAAAAACTATGATAAGTTAACTTATCATAGTCTTTAAAAAAATATTTATTTATGTAT
>NZ_JBQCYD010000006.1:2749-70672 GCF_052088025.1 Senegalia sp. (in: firmicutes)
TCTTCGTATTCTTCATCATATTCATCAAATACGTCATATATATCTTCTTCTACATCAGATAAATCTTCATCAATATAATCAATGTATTCTGCCATTTCATCTTGCTCAAGAGCTATTCCTTCTAAAGCATCAACCATATCATCTAATACATCTACAATATTTAATAATAATTTACCCTCTTTACTCTTTTCACTAATGTCTAACCCATCAGCTAATCCTTTTAAGTATGATACTTTTTCATATAAATATTCCATTTTCAAAAACCTCCTATTATTTTTATTATATTATAACCTAAACTCTAGATAAATACTCACCAGTTCTTGTATCTATTTTAATTTTATCATTGATATTTATAAATAATGGTACAGTAACATTCGCCCCAGTTTCAACTTCTGCAGGTTTAGTAGCGCCTGAAGATGTATCGCCTTTTAGTCCTGGTTCAGTATGAGTTACTATTAATTCCACAAAGTTTGGAGCATCTACTTGGAAAGGCTTACCTTCATAGAATTTCATAGTAGCTACATCATTTTCCTTCAAGAATTTTATAGCATCTTCTACTTGATCATAATTCAAAGCAATTTGCTCGTAAGTTTCATTGTCCATGAAATGATACAATTCCCCATCACTATATAAATATTGCATTTCCTTGGTCTCTATATGTGCCTTTGGAAACTTTTCAGATGGATTATAAGTATTTTCTCTTATTGCACCTGTTTTTAAATTTTTGATTTTAGTTCTAACAAAAGCAGCTCCTTTTCCAGGTTTTACATGTTGAAAATCAATGATTTGATATATACTTCCATCAATTTCAATAGTGATACCTTTTCTAAAATCTCCTGCCATAATCATAATAATTTCCTCCTAAATGTTAATTTCTAAATATCTAACTCATTTATAGCATCAATTGCTATAAGATAAGTTTTATATCCAAAACCACTTATACTTCCGCTTGCAACAGATGATATAACTGATTTATTTCTAAATTTTTCTCTAGCATAAATATTTGAAATATGAACCTCTATAACAGGAATATCAATAGATTCAATAGCATCTCTAATAGCAATACTATAGTGACTATATGCTCCAGCATTTAATATTATAAAATCAAATTGATTATCTGCTAATTGTATCCTGTCTATTATACTACCTTCACTATTTGAGCTAAAAGTTTCTAAGTAATAATTTAGTTTTTCACATCTTTGCTTGCATATCTTTTCAATTTCATCTAAAGTTTTATTCCCATATATATCATTGTCTCTCTTACCCAATAAATTTAAATTAGGTCCATTAATCATAAGTATATTTTTCATTAGTATTCCCCATTTATTACTCTATTATATATTACCACAAAAACTACATGTTTAATAGATGTATTATTTCTTATTTTTATTATTTTTCTTATGCCTATTCCTAAAATACAGTTTAGTTATTTCATTAACAATAGCATAATGATTCTTATTATCGACTCTAATAATAAAGTCAGCATTACCATAGTACAACTTCTTTCTTTTATCTAATAATATAGAAACTTCATTTGTCCAATTTTTCTTTTCTAATAAAGGTCTTTTTTTGTAGGAATTTTTGAGATTATAAATAATATTATCAGTAGAACTTTGAAGTAAAAATATAAATCCATTTTTTTTTAATAATTCAATATTATCAGGATTTAATACAGTTCCTCCGCCAGTAGATATTATCTTGTTTTCTTTTTTACTTATTTCTTTTATAACTTGATTTTCTAGTTTTCTAAAATGATTTTCTCCATATTTTTTGAATATATCCTCTATTTTCATGCCTTCTCTTTTTTCTATTAAAAAATCCGTATCTATGAACTCTTTTTTTAGTTTTCTAGAAAGTCTTCTACCATTAGTAGTTTTACCAGTTCCCATAAAACCTATCAGCACGATATTTGTTTTCATTTTATCACCAACTATTAATTAATTTAATCATGTTTAGGATTTTTAGTAACTATTTCTGCTGCTTTTGTAAGTTCACGAAGAATATCTGCAGTAAATTGTCCTTCTAATTGAGATATTAACTTAGAAGAAACTTCCCCCATTGGTCTTGATATATATTTAGGTGGTAAATTATTAAGTGCTATAGCTAAAATATCATTCATGCACCTTTCACATTTGCAAGAATTTGGATACTTATTTAATACATTCTTTAGATTATATCTTACTTCAACTTCCATAAAATTATATATTGTCATTAATACGTCCCCACTTCATCCCTTATTTTATTGTTATAGCCTTCTTCTATATTTTCATACATATGAATCCTTCCAGTCGCTGGAGTAATAGATATTTTAATATATTTGTTATTATCATTGTTTATGATGAATATGCTGCAAGCTCGTGAAGGTGCACCCATTCTAGTGAATTGTATTGTCTCAGGTATTATATTAGGTTTTAAATTAGTAGTTATTTGAAAATTTTCTTTTAATTTCTTAGTTTTATTAACTTTATTATCTATATATAATTCATAATGCTTAGATTCTAGCCTTATCCTATTTTCACTATTGTTATTGCTTGTTTTACTTTTAGTTTTAATATAATTTAGATCCATAGTAAGTTCTCTACCATATCTTTTCATTTCAGAATCACTAAAATCGAACTTTGGAACAGCTATAACAATTATTATACCCATAATTGCAAGTATTAAAATCAACTCTATTATCGTAATACCTTTATTATCCATAGTATATACCTCTTTTATCTAGATTTTAATCTATATCAGGCCATTGTGTAAAGTTAATTTTTTTTGTTATTTGATTAGTTTTGTTTGTGGATTTGTTGAACGTTACAGTGTTGTTTGTGTTGGGTGCTATTTTATTACTTTGTATATCATATATTAAGAGATATTTAGTTATTTTATTATATTTATCTACTTTTGGAACTATAGTTGTACCTTCTACATCTACTTTTAAAGGATCAAGTCCTTTATAACCATCTTCATCCTTGCCAGTATATGAAAAAATTTTATATTCCCCAGTACTTATATTTCCGGGTAAATCTATAGTGGTATTTCTACTATTAATATTATCAGATTCAAATTCTACTGCGAATTGATATACATTTTCTATAGATAAGTCTATTGAATTTTCTTCATTATCATAGATTTTATTATTGAAAAATAAATTAGGTGTTTTAGCTGCTATATCACTTACTGCATCTTCTACCGTTACTTCTTTTGGTGGAAACTTTAAGTTTATTTTTTCTATAGAACCATCTTTATTTTTTAATCCATCAAATGAAGCATTTATTATATTGCCAATTTCGTATTTCCCACTTTTATTTGCTTTAAATTTCAAGTTAAAATCTATTGGTTCAGCTATATACTTTTGTTTTGTTTCATCTAATTTATAATTTATAAGTGTTTGTAATTTGCCATTTACAATATTATTTTGTTTTTCTAATCCTTCAGGTAAATCTAATATTTCTAATCCATTAGGAATTTGAAAATCTATATTTATTTTACTATTTAATAGTTCCTTTTGAACATTAGGTTCATCAATATCATCACTACCTATTGGATTAATTGATCTAGCAAGTTCTATTATATTGTCGTCTTTATCTAATGCTAAAATATAAGCATAAAAACCTTCATCCCCTGAATATTTCTTGTTTTTATCACGATTTTTGGAGTCCGAAAATAACGGAATTTGGTTAGGTTGAAATCTTGGATTATTAAATTTATAATCTCTAAGAGGAACATCCTTTCCACTAGTATCTATAAATATTTCTTCTTTTTCAGTTTTTATTTTATTATAAACTTTATCAGGAGGATGAGATGAATATAATAAATAAAATTTGTATTCCGATTTATTATTATAATTTAGTTCAAACTCAACTTGAAACTGTTGAATTTTGTTGCTTCCATTACTTTTCTTTATAGTTTTTACATTTGATATTAATCTATTATTTCCAACTAAAGATACATCTATGTTTTGTAGTTTTATACTATACTTAATATTAATTTCATCACCAGTTATATAAAAATCATCTATAGGTTTAGAAGTAATATTGCTTTCTGTTTTTACAGTTATAATTTCCTTACTATCAGTATTAATTATCTCATCTGCTGCTATTGTTATTGGAGATAGTAATAGACATATTATTGTAAAAAGTATTATTGTTTTTTTTGTTTTCATCTCTCAACCCCCATATTTCTAAAGTATACACTTGTAGTAATAGGTTTTATATTGTATTTTTCGTCTGTATGTACCGTAAATGTTATACCTATTACATCTTCTTCTTGGAAAATTAATCTTAAATTAATTTTTTTTATGTAAAAAGCTACTTCCATATTAGCTGATGTTCCTGTTATGTTTTGCATGTTTTTACTAATATGACCATACATTAAAATATTTCTTTTGAATGCAAAAATTTTTCGATTATATTCATACCCATTATTAGTTTCAAGTAAGGTAGAAAGTATAATATTATTCATTTCAATTTCTTTATCTTTATGATTTTTAAAATCATCCTGTTTAATTTTTTTATTTATCACTTCTATACCTTTTGATTCCATTGCTTCTCTTGATATAAATTCTACTGCTGTTCTCATGTTTTGTTGAACTTCTATTCTCTTTTGATTTCTTTCAAAATTGTTTATATTGCTTATAAATATTGAAAAAATCACTGTGGAAACTATTCCAAGTAGACCTAAGGCTAATAATAATTCTATAAGAGTAAAGCCCTTTTTATTTTTCATCATATTTAACTTTCCATTCGTCAAGTTTTATTATGGAATTTATATCATAACTGCTTTCTTTAGAAGGTACTAATTTTTCATAGGCTCTTATTTTCTTTTTTTTCACATCTTTATAATTTGAAAAGAGATTTTTAGTAAGCTTTTCATTTTGTGCAAGAAGTTTAAAAACATAATTTTCATTACTATTTATATTTATATTACTAGCATTTGATAATACTATATTATTAATAGATATTAGAGCACCTTCCATATTTGCATTTCCATTTATTTTTATTCCATTTTGACTGATTATAATACCATTAAAATATAATTCCCCTTTAATTTCAATACTTCCTTTTGTAATATATATGCCCTTTAAAGGACTTTCTTTTGTAGTTTTTAATATATTTTGATTTAATATTATATTTTCTTTCGTAACTTCTATTATTTCATCCTTTTGTTCTATCATTTCATTGCCATTTATATCTGGATATTGAAGTTGCTTTAATACTCCATCTTTTAAATTACCTATTAATTCATTTACTTTTTGTTTAATTTCCTTTTCATTATCATTGTTTGAAATATTAGGTTCAATTATTTCCCCATTATTTAATAATATTCCTTTAGCTGAGCTTGACTTTGGTATATCAATTATATTATCCCCTAAATTTAATTCAGAAGATTTTTGTAAAAATCTTTCTTTTTTTTCAACTAAACCTGTATCTAATAATACTAAAGGACTGTAATATTTTAAATCATCATCGCTATTAGCAAATTCTTGACTATACGCCTTGTAGTTCTTCTTTATAGATATAGATTCCGCTGTTTGATATTTTTCTGGTAATGTATCTATAAAAGCAGTACCAAGTATTGCTAATTCATTTTTTATTTTTAAAAAATTATTATCTTCCTTATTCATAGAATCTATTACTATTGCACTTGATTTATCATGAATATCTCCATCACCATATCCAAAATAATCATTTATAGTAATATTATTATTTCTTTCTTTTATGTTTAAATCATCACTTGTAAAAAGCTTATCTATTTCTATGGTTGAGTTATTTACATTCATGTTTTTTAATATTATATTTCCATTTTCCATAAATAATTTATTAGAATTATTTACATTTATATTGCCAGATTGTTCTTCTGATAAACTTTCACTTTTATATTGGGGATTTACAAAAACATTGCCTTTTATATTTACATTTGAAGATTTTATATTTAAATTTCTATCTGTAGATATTGCATTCTTAAGCATATCTTCATCTGGTACTTCTACTATTTTTGATTCATATGAATATATCCCACTAAATTCTGGATCATCTAATTTGTATGTAGCAGATACTGATTGTGTTATTTCATTTTTTGTATATGTAGATATTAATTTAACCGTATCTATTTTTTTGTTGTTTTTTATGTATTCAGCTTTTATAGCATATTTTTCATCATTATTTTCATCAGATTGGTCCGTACTTATTTCATGTAATTTTGAATTTAATTTTTTTGAAATTCTTATGATATCAGGTTTACCCGTATATTTTTCTTCAGAAAAAAAACTATAACTTTTTTCAAATTCATTTTGTTGCATTTTTTTTATTTGATCATCATTTATATTTCCATCAGATTGTATATAATTAGTATCTTCTTTATCTCTTCTCTCTTCTAAATCTACATTTAAGACCTTATTCGCTTCTTTATTCGCTTGTTTTATTCCTTCATCTATAGTTTCTATAAGTGCACTGTGAGCTAGTTCTAGTCCTGATTCAGCAAAATAAAAATTTTCTTTCATTTTACTAGTCATTATGCCTATTTTTCCATTAGTAACTGCTATTGAATAAAGGGTTGTACCCAGTATAGAAAGTATGGCAAATATTATAATTACCATTACAAGTGTAGATCCTTTTTTATTTTTAGAAATATTTTTCATATTATCACCTATTGTACTATATTTTTGTAACTTTCAATTTTTTCTATAGGGTTATCTTTATCATCTTTGTAAACTTCAATATTTATTTTATACAATTTGGAAGTAGTATTTTGATTACTATAATTTTTATAAACTTTTACTTCACCTAATTTATTTATAATAGATATATTGCTTTCTTTTTCAGTGTATATTTCAAGTGGTTTATGGGATTCATTTGAAACTTCTATTTTGACTTGTTTTTCTTTGTTTATTTCAGTATTACTATCCTTTATGAATACACTAATAGTTTCTTTTTGCTTTTGAGCACTTTCTAAATCAATAGGTTGAGTTATTTCTGAATTTTTAAATTGTGTAGTAAGTATATAATTAGTTGCGATATTATTAACAATTAAAATATAATAGTCATCTTCTTTTAATTTTGATGGATTTATTCCTATTTCTTGAAGTATTTTTTTTTCACTTTCAGCCTGAGTAATATTTTCTTCGGCATTTTCACTTTTTTCTGCAGTTTCTTCAGTAACTTCTTCTATATTTATCTCACATGAAAAATCTTCATAATTATCATCATTTTTTTCTATCTTTATTTCTTTTTTATCTCCATTTGTTATATCTTCGTCTTTTAAATTATATTGTGATTCTATATCTTCTAAATCATCTTGTAATTTGATTCTTTCCATTTCTCCTTGTGCTATGGAGAGAGCTATCATTTTGTCATTTGCTGAGTTTGTTGCTTTTGCTGAGTTTATGAAAAGAGAACTTATAGGTATTATTATTATAGAAAGTATTGCAAGTGCTATTATAAGCTCTAATAGGGAAAATCCATTATTATTTTTTAAGATTTTTTTCATAACATGCTCCTTCTATTACTGAGAGTTAAATGGATTGTCTTTTCCATTGTTATCTGTATCTCTAATATCAGTTTCACTATTTAATTCATCTATTTTTGGTATACCATAAAAATCCAATAAAATATTTCCTGTAACTCCATCTTCATTTTCTACCATAGTGATTCCTCTGATTATAATATCCTTATCATAATTATCTAATAGAGATAAAAAGTTTGTGATTTCATAATAATTTCCTGAATAAACTATTGTAGCTGATATATTTTCAAGCTCTATAGCCTGCTCAGTTTCATCATCTATATTTTTATTTTCTTCTTTAACTTCAATTTCTTCAACTAAGTCTTTATTTGAACTTACTAAATTATTATATTGATTTACTATATTTTTGAACCTGCTATCTTTTGCTTCTTCCACTATGATTTCTTCTAGTTTTATTGGCCTCATGGCTTTTTCAGAAAAGTTTATAGCCTCTAAAGATAAATTTGATCTTTCTATGAATTCATCAAGTAATAGTATTATTTCACTTTGTTCAAGTTCTGGAAATAAGTTTCCTGTTAAAAATGATATATTTTTCTTTTTATCTTCTATAGCCTTTTCTACGGTTTTAACAGTATTTATACTTGTCTTATAATTTGATAATTCATTTAAAAGTTCAAGTTCGTCTTCCTTTAATTTTGATAATTTATTTAATTGAGGATTTAATATAAAATTATATATTAAAAATAAAAATAATAAAGCACCTGCTGATGCAATTAATATCTTTTCTCTTTTATTTAATTGCATTTTCTTCACCCCTAATCACAGAAGTAAGTACAAATATATATTTATCGTTTAATGTATCTCTTGAAATAGATGTAACATATACATTAGAAAACACTTCTTTTCCACTTAATATTTGTTGGAATTTAGCGATTGATTCTCTATTTTCTGTAGTTCCATTTATTTCAACTATATTACTTGCAATACTTAAGGAACTAAAATATATTGAATTTGGAATGCTTTTATTTATATCTTCAATAATATTAGTATGTATTGTATTTACACTCTCAAACTCAATACTTATCTCACTAGCTGAAGCTATATATTCATCTAGTATTTTAACTTCTTGCTTTTGAGTTTCTAGTTGATTTAAAGCAGTCTGTACTCTTTCAGATTTAAGGGAAGTATTCATTTTTATTATGTTGTTTTCTAATTTTTGTGACGTATAAAAATACCATCCTGTATATGTTATCGTTAGAGCTAAAAGTATAGCAATAGGTGCTATTATAAACTTAGGATTTATAGTATATTTTTTTTCTTCATTTATATATGGTGAGAATAAATTTATATCTGTCATTTCATCACTTCCTATAATCTTATTATAGAACCAATGTTGTTTAGATAATTTACTTCATTGGTATCTTTCATCATTTTTGAGGTTTTTAGTGGGGAAATATCTTTTAATATTTCAACAGATATATTGAAATAAGATTCAATTAATCTATCAATTTCTTTGAATTTAGCTCCTCCACCATACAAATAAATCTTTTCTATTTTTTCATCCCTATTTAAATTGTTATAATATGTAAATATCTTTTCAATACTTCTTAAATATTGATCTGTAATATCTTCAGATAAATCAGAAGTACCTGTATTTATTACTCTATTAAACATATTTATTCCATCTGATATAAAACTTATATTTGTGTTTTTATGTCCTATATCTAAAAAAGTTACAGTATTTTTCTTTTCTATAGTTTTTCCATTTAATTTTATACCTTTTGAAACTAATTTTGATATAGCATTGGAATTTAAATCAAGTGCTAAAGGTTCAAGCTCTAATGTATTTAAAAGTTCCATATATCCTTTGACAATTTTTTTAGGAATTGCTACAACTAAAAGCCTTAATTTTTTTGAATTATCTTTATCTATAAATTCCTCTCTTTTTCTATAATCTAGTACATAGTCACTCATAGTTATAGGTAGAAATTCTTCTATTTCATATTTAACCATTTCTTCTATTTCATCTTTCTTTGCTGATGGTAATATGATTTCCCTTGATATTATATTTGAATAATCAAGTGTTATAATTCCATATTTTGCTTTAATTCCTTCTTTATCTAAGTTTTCTTTTATATAGGAGGATAGGTATTCACTATTCATTATATTTCCATCATCTATAGAGTTTTTTGGAGTTTCTATTGTAATTGCTTTTTCTAAAGTAAATATTTTATTTGTAATATTTGATTGTAATATTTTTATATTCTTATTTCCAATATCTAATGATAATACTTTTTTGCCAAACATTTTTTCCTCCTAATTTTTATTTAAGGGTTTATAAATATTTATAAACCCTTAAAATATAATTTTAAAATAAACATTTAATATTTCATCAAAAAACAAGATTACTATAATACCAGCAATGGATATAAATGGACCAAATGCAATAACATCCTTTCTACTTTTCACTTTAGTAGATAATAAAATTATAGATATTAAAGCTCCCAATATAAATGATATAAGTATTACCATAAATATTTTAAGTCCAAATAAATATCCAAGGAGTGAAATGAGTTTTATATCTCCACCACCCATTCCACCTTTAGATATAAATGCTATGCTTAAAAACAATCCTCCACTTATAAATAGTCCTAAAATACCATGTACAAATGAAGTTGGAAAATTATATAGTATATGTATAGGAGTTACTATTATAAATCCCAATACTACTAATCTATCTGGTATTATCTTGTAATTATAATCTATAAAGCTTATAACAATAAGTATAGATGATAAAAGCATATATATGGCAGAAATAATGCTAAGACCAAATACCTTGTAAATCGCCAAATAGATTAAACCATTTAATAATTCAACTATTGGGTAGATTATAGATATTTTTGTTTTGCAATATCTACATCTGCCCTTTAAAAATATAAAACTAATTATAGGAATCAAATCCCATGGTTTTAATCTTTCCTCGCAATTTGTGCAAGATGATGGAGGAAAACTAATGGATTCATTTCTAGGTATGCGGTATATGCATACATTTAGAAATGAGCCTATTATTATACCTGTGATTAATATGAGTATTTGCATTTTAGGTTATTATTCAGTATACTTTACTGATATTTTACCATTCGTTCCAATAGTTACTACAAAATCATCTCCATTTGAATTTTGTTCATCTTTCACTTGGGCTACTGGATTTTCGTCAAGATAACCTTCATCAACTAAAGTTTGTAATATTGTGGTACCTGTTGTATTATCTTCAGGTAAAGTAACTTCTTCAGCTAAAGCTAATTCTGTTGCCTTTGCTATATTTTTCATTGTTGCATCATCTGCAGTTTGTCTTGCTCCATCTTGAGCATTCATAAGTCTCGGCACTGCTATTGCTGCTATTATACCTAATATTGCTATTACCACTATAAGTTCTACTAATGTAAATCCTTTATTATCTCTTTTAATTTTCTTTGTAATCCATTTTAACATTTTACATTCCTCCTTAAATTTCATCCTATTTAATAGGATATGGTATTTATCATATCAAACATAGGAAGTACCATTGCTATTACTATAGCACCTATTACTACTGCCATTATTACTATCATAATAGGTTCAAGTAATGATGTAAACTTTTCTATGCTTGTATTGACCTCTTCATCATAAAAATCTGCGGTATTTTCCAATATAGAATCAAGTGAACCCGATTCTTCACCTACATTTATCATTGCAGATAACATTGGTGGAAATATCTTGGTATTCTTTAAAGATTCACCCAGTGTTTTACCACTTTTTATTTCTTCTTTTGCAGTTTTTATACATTCACTTCCTACTTTGTTTCCTAATACATTTGATACTAAGTCTAGCGAATCAAGTATTGATATTCCACTTGCTTGAAGTAGTGAAAAAGTTCTAGTAAATCTAGCTGTCATTATCATTTTTAAAGTATTGTTAAGTACTGGTATTTTAAGTTTGAATTTATCAATATTATATTTGCCCTTTTCTGTATCATTATATTTTTTAAGTGATACTATGAGCACTAATAAAAGTCCTAATAATATATACCATTGTGCCTTTATCACATCACTTATAGACAGCAATACTAGTGTAGGCCCAGGTAATGGTGCTCCACTTGATTCAAACATTGATATAAATGTAGGCATTACTCCTGTAAGTAAAAATATCACTACAGATATAGCTACTACTGATAATACGATAGGATAAATCATTGCAGATTTTACTTTGTTGTTTATCTTATTTTCCTTTTCATAGTGATCAGCCATTTTCTCCATCATTATGTCAAGGTTACCTGTGTTTTCACCTGCTATTACCATATTTATAAATAAATCTGGAAATATCTTTTTTTGTTTTAATAAGCTCTCTGAAAATGTGAGACCTTTTTGTAAATCTTCAAAAACCTCTTCTGTAGCTACTCTTAATTTTTTATTTTGAATTTGTGTCTTTAATATATCTAATATAGTTAGTATTGTTATCCCTGCATGTAACATTGAATGAAATTGTCTTGCAAATATTGATATATCTTTTGATTTAACCTTGCTAAAAGGAGAAACTTTTATTTCTTTACTTCCTTTAGCTCTTTCTACCCTTGCAGGAAAATAGCCATTTGCCCTAATCATTGATATAACTTCTGCTTCTGTATCTACTATGTAGGAGCCACTTATTCTAGTACCATCTTCCTTTATAGCACTATATTCAAATTCAGCCATATTACACCTCCTAATATCCTATAAATCTTTTTATATTTTCTTTATCTATAGCATGTATCTCCAGTTTTTGACGTGATATTTTACCCTTGTTATATAAATCTAATAGACTGTTATCCATGCTTTCCATACCATACTTTTTGCCTGTGACTATAGCTGTTTGTATCTGATGAGCTTTTCCTTCTCTTATTAAGTTTTTCACAGCAGGAGTTGCTATCATGGTTTCAAGTGCTAATTCTCTTTTTGTATTATCTATATTTGGAAGTAATTGTTGTGATACTATTCCTTCAAGTACATTTGCAAGTTGTATCTTGATTTGCTGCTGTTGGTCAGATGGAAATACATCAATTATTCTATCAACAGTTTTTGCAGCCCCTATAGTATGCAAGGTAGATAGTACTAAATGTCCTGTTTCTGCTGCAATTAATGCAGTTTTTATAGTATCTAAGTCCCTCATTTCACCTATCAATATGACATCTGGATCTTGTCTTAGGGCAGACCTTAGTGCAATTGAAAAAGATTTAGAATCGGTTCCTATTTCTCTTTGATTTACCATTGATTTATCATGTTTATGTAAATATTCTATAGGATCTTCTAAGGTAAGAATATGTTCTTTTCTTGTTTTGTTTATATTATCTATCATTGATGCAAGTGTTGTAGATTTACCACTACCTGTAGGACCTGTAACCAAAACTAATCCTCTCTTTTTTTCAGTAAGTTCTTTTATGATAGGAGGTAGGTTTAAACTTTCCATAGTTGGAACGCTTAATGTTACAGTTCTTATTGCTATACCATATGTACCTCTTTGCTTGTATATATTTACTCTAAATCTTCCAATTCCATTTTGAGAATATGACTTATCTAATTGGCCCTTATCATTTAATATATTAATTTCATCTTCATTTAATAATTGTTTTACTAAATCTTTATTGTCATCTGGAGTTAAATTTTGTTCTCCCATTTTTTCTAAATGACCATTTATCCTAATTACTGGTGGATAACCTACAGTTATATGTAAATCTGAAGCATTGATTTCCATTGCATTGGTTAAAAGTTCTTTTATATTCAATTTATCACCTACTCTTTTATATATGATACTTTTAGTAATTCATTTATTGATGTAATACCCTTTACTACTAAATCCTTATTATTTTCATATAAGGAAGTCATGCCATTTGCTTTGGCTAATTCTTTTAAATCATCTATTGAATTATTATTGTTTATATTTTGTCTCATATTCTTATCTACTTCTAATACTTCATGAATACTAGTTCTTCCTTTATATCCCGTATTATAACATTTACTACAACCCTTGCCTTTATAAAGTTTTATAGGTTCATATATATTTAAGATATCTTCTTCTTTTTTTTCAGATATATATTCAGTTTTACAGCTATCACATATTTTTCTAACAAGTCTTTGGGCTACTACTCCCATAACTGAGGAAGCTACAAGATAAGGTTCAATTCCCATATCTACAAGTCTTGATACAGTAGATGCTGCATCATTTGTATGCATTGTGCTTATTACAAGATGTCCTGTGATAGCAGCTCTTATTGCAAGCCTTGCTGTTTCTTCATCTCTTATTTCTCCTACCATTATTATATCAGGGTCTTGTCTTAATATAGACCTAAGTCCTGATGAAAAGGTAAGACCAGATTTAGGATTGATTTGAACTTGATTTATACCATCTAATCTATACTCTACTGGATCTTCAAGCGTTATTATGTTTTTACCTATAGAATTGAGTTCTTGTAAGGCTGCATAAAGAGTGGTTGTCTTTCCACTTCCTGTAGGCCCTGTTACAAGTAATATTCCATTAGGATATGACAACAGATTATTAAATCTATTTAAATTGTTTTCAGTAAATCCTAGACTCTTTTTGGTCATTATTGTGCTTGTCCTATCTAATATCCTTATAACTATTTTTTCTCCATACACAGTGGGTAGACTTGATACACGTAAGTCTATACTTCTTCCATCTATGTTCATTTCTACTCTACCATCTTGGGGTAATCTTCTTTCAGCTATATCCATTTTTGATATTATCTTTATTCTTGTGGTTATTGCTGAATGAGTATTTTTAGATGGGGACATAATTTCTTGTAATGTTGCATCTATTCTAAATCTAATTCTAATTCTGTCTTCATAGGGTTCAATATGTATATCACTAGCTTTTGCTGATATAGCTTGTTTGATAAATGAATTTACAAGTCTAACTACTGGTGCATTATTAATTTCATTTAACAATTCATCATCTAAATTACTATCTAATTCTATATTATATTGATCTTTTAAATCTTCTATAGCTTTTTCAGCACTCTTTTTACCAAAATACTGTTCTATGGAATCTAAAATATCTTTTCTAATAGATATTACAGGAGTTACATCTAGCCCTGTAGCAATTTTTACATCATCTATAGCAAATAAGTTTAAAGGATCTGCCATAGCTACAGTTAAACTTCCTCTGTTTTTTTTGATAGGAATTAATATGTATTTGCGCGCAAGAGTTTCAGAGACCAAATTAACTACATCAGGATCTATAAAGTATTTTTCTAAATCTGCATGAGGTATACCCATTTGAAATTCAAGTACTTCGATTATATCTTCTTCAGTTAGATACCCTTTATCTACTAATTCTTCACCTAGTTTATTACCTGTAGCCCTTTGCGTTTTTAAGGCTTCTTCTAATTGTTTTTGTGAAATTTTATTTCCAGAAATTAAAAGATTACCTAATTTTTTTGGAGTTTTACTCATATACTCACCCACATTCAAATTTTACTTTGTTATTCTATCTTATTCTACATTTATTCCTAAAATCCTTCTTTTATTTAAAAATAAAGGGATAAATTTTTAAATTTTCTGACATCCATATCTTTTCACTTAAAATAGCTTGATTTAAAAGCATATCTAAACCATTTATAGTTAATTTGCCCTCTTCTTTAGCTTGTCTTAAAAACAAGGTTTCTTTGGGTTTATATATTATATCGTATATTATTGTCTTTTTACTGAAAATAGAAGTACTTATAGGTTTGTCATATGTATTTGGAAACATTCCTATAGGAGTAGTATTTATCACTATATCATATCTGTCTTTTATATTTTCTTTTTTAATGAAATATAAATTTGTATGATTATAATTTTTCTTTATATCTTCTATTAAATTTAATGCCTTATCCTTATTTCTATTAGTAATAGTAATAGATTTGACATCAATACCTGCAAGTGCAAAAGAAATAGCACGACTAGCCCCACCTGAACCTATGATAAGAATATTTTTATCTTTTAATTCTATGCCTTTATCTTTAAAAGATTCCAAAAATCCAAGTCCATCAGTATTAAAACCAATAAGTTTTCCACCCACATTTTTCACAGTATTAATAGCCCCAATCTTTTTTGCCAGAGGGTCTATTTCATCTAGATATTTTAATATATCTTCTTTATATGGAATTGTAATGTTAAATCCCTTTATGCCCAATTCCTTTATACCAATTACTGCACTTTTTAAACATTTTACATCAAACGATAGGTAGACTGCATTTATATCATTATATTTAAAGTTAGTATTATGTATATGAGGAGATAAACTTTTTGATATAGGACTTCCAAGAAGACAATATGTTGATGTCTTAGAATCAATCAATTAATTCTCTCCCTTTTTAATATTTCTAAGCACAAACCTCTCAAATTTTCTCACTATTGTAGTCCACCAAAATTCCTTAGATCTAATTGGCACAACAAGAATAGTATATATACCAACTCTATTTCCACCTAAAACATCAGTAAATATTTGGTCACCTATGATTGCAGTATTAGTTTTATCAGTTTCTAAATAACTCATAGCCTTTTTAAAAGGAGTTTTAGCAGGTTTTTTTGCTGAATGAACAGTATATATCTTTAATTTTTCAGTAAATTTAACTACCCTATCTTCGTTATTATTTGATACTAAACAGATTTCAAGTCCATGACTTCTTATTTCATCAAACCATTTAATAACACTAGCAGGGGCTGTTTTTTTATCCCAAGCAACTAGTGTATTATCTATATCTATAATCAAGCCTTTTATCCCTTTATCTGCTAATTCTTTTAAATTTATTTCAAATATAGAATCCACATATAGATTTGGCACAAGTAAATTTTTCATATCATTACCACCCTTATTTCATTCTTAAAAATACAACAGGCATAAATGCCTGTTATATTATATCACATTCTCTTATTTTGGCTACTTTTTTAAGTAGTTCTATTTTTTCATCATTAGAAAGTTTAGTAACATCTTTTTCTTCAAATTTCTCACTTTTATTTTCATGATTTATATAAACCGTACTTTCTAATTCTGATTTTAAATGATTATTTAATTCTGTTTCTGATAATTCTTCTGCATTTTCATATTTATTAAATAATTCTTTTGTCATATCTTCATCTGGGTTTAATCTAAAAGCAATAGAGTTATTTTTATCTGTAATCAAATTATATAAATTTAAATATTCTCTTTTTTTAGTTCCTTTTCTACTCATAAAATCATCTCCTCTTATAAGATATTTTTACCCAAAAACTGTATTAATATTTATTTTAATCTAATCTTATACTTTTTGTGTTTAAAAATATAACAATGCTAAATACCGTACTTATTAATAAAGAAATTGGGATTATATAAAAGGAATTTTGAGTCCCTATTAAATCATTGAAATATCCTATTAAAAAATTAACTATCATACTTATTCCTGATGCAAAAGAAACCACTATACCAGTTACAAAAGAACTGTTTCTTGGGAAAACCTTTGATATAGTTACTACAATAGTTGGAAATATTATAGAAAAGAATATTCCTGATATTGAAACCATTAAAAGTCCTTTTGAACCTAATATTAGACCTGTAGTATAAATGAAAGTTGCAAGGGATAAAGAAATTACAACAGATTTAAAATGTCCTACTTTTTCTACCACAAATCCTCCAAAAAATCTTCCTATAGTAAATATACCTAAAAATACAGATGAATAAAGTGCGGATTTATTTGCATCAAAATTATATGTAGTTTGCATGAAATTTATAAACCAATTTGCAGTACTCATTTCTGCTGATATATATAATCCTAGTGCTAGTATGTAGAAGTATGTTAGTTTATTTTTTAATATATAGTTCCACTGAATAGTCTTTTCGATTTCATCTTTGTTTTTTTCTGGTATCTTTATTCCAAAGGAAATAATAAAGGCTAATAAAAATAAACTTATAAGTATTAAATATATGCTTCTAAAACTAAAACCATTATAAAGCATAAGTCCTGCACCTCTTTGAGTAATGGTTGCACCTACTCCATAAAAAGAATGTATCATATTCATAAGTATTGCTTGAAAGGATATGGCAAGTAATGGTATTAATGTATTAACACTTATTACAATAAGTGAAACACCCATATTTATGATAAACATACCAATTAAAAGAACTGTAAAATTAGGTGAATAAAATAATAATAATAAAGAAATAATGCAAGAAGCCATACCTAATCTCAATACTTTTCTTTGTCCTATTTTATCACATAATACACCACCTATAAAAGTAAATATCATATATCCAAGAGATGATATTATTAGCATAAGTCCCATTCCAGTATCATCTACATTAAATTCACCTTTAAAAACTGGTATGAAAACCCCCCTTAAATTATCACCCATTGAAACTAATATCATAAGTGAAAAAAGGAATACTATTGTTGTTTTATTTTTGATTTTTCTCAAACAAATCTCTCCAATCATTATATTTATCTTTATATATTATATCATATCTCTTGTCTTTAAATAAGATTGTATATATTAAAATAAAGCTTTGCAAGGTTTAGCAAAGCTTTATTTTAATAATTTTTCTATTTTTTTATCAATTAATATAGAATAGATCACTACCGGAATTAATATGCTAAATATTAGAGTTAGAGATTCCCGAATTCCATATGTTTTAATAGATACTACTGAAAGTATTACTATAAATATTATAGCTATTATATCAGAGATAATAGCTATCTTCCTACTCCAAGCTTTAAGTATCATAAGTCCTATTCCACTTATAAAAAGTAATATAGAATATGCTAGCAAAATCCAAGATAAAAAATCATTTAGATTTGGAGTAAGCAAGTAAAAAAATAAAAATATACTTGCTAAAATCATAAAAGCACCAATTATTTTAATTTGTAATTTATCTGTAAGTCCAAAACTATTCAAGATATCCCCTCTTTAAAATAGATTAATTAATTATTTCTTCCTGCTCTTTTTCTCTTTAATTGATCTAATATTTTCTTTCTAAGTCTAATAGTTTCTGGCGTTATTTCAACTAATTCATCATCTTCTATAAACTCTAATGCTTCTTCTAGACTAAATATAATTGGAGGAACAAGTCTTAATGCTTCTTCAGAACCTGATGCTCTCATACTAGTAAGATGTTTTTTCTTGTTTACATTTATATCTATATCTTGAGTTTTAGAGTTCATTCCAACTATCATACCTTCATAAACTTCCGTGCCTGCATGAATAAATAAATTCCCTCTATCTTGAACATGATACATTCCATAAGTCACCGATGTTCCTGTTTCAGATGCTACTAGGGAACCTCTGCTTCTTGTAGGAATATCACCTTTAAATCTTTCATAGCCATCAAAAATTGAGTTCATTATACCATTACCCTTTGTATCAGTCATAAATTCAGATCTATATCCAATAAGCCCACGTGCTGGTATAGAGAATATAAGTCTTGTATATCCACCTTCAGATGGAACCATATTAACCATTTCACCTTTTCTCTTACCTAGTTTCTCAATTACATTACCCATAAATTCTTCAGGGACATCGATAGTAACAAGCTCCATAGGTTCAAATTTCTTTCCATCTATTGTTTTATATAGAACCTTAGGTTTAGATACCATAAATTCATAGCCTTGTCTTCTCATAGTTTCTATAAGTATAGATAGATGGAGTTCTCCTCTACCAGATACTGTAAAAGAATCGGCAGAACCTGTTTCTTCAACTTTTAAACTTACATCAGTATGAAGTTCCCTAAAAAGTCTTTCTCTGATTTGTCTAGAAGTTACATATTTTCCTTCTCTTCCAGCAAAAGGACCATTATTTACAGAGAAAACCATAGATATAGTTGGCTCAGATATTTCTACAAATGGTAATGCTACAGGATTTTGAACATCACATATAGTATCACCTATGCTTATTCCTTCAACCCCTGCAATAGCTATTATACTTCCTGCTCTTGCTTGTTCAACTACCTTTCTATTTAAACCTTCAAATTCAAATAACTTTGTTATTTTTATTTTTTGTTTTTTATCTTCATTTAATAAATTAACCATAACAGCTTCTTGATTTGTTTTTATACTACCTCTTTCTACCTTACCAATCCCTATACGTCCAACATATTCATTATAATCAATAGTTGATATAAGAACCTGTAAATCTCCTTCTTCATCCACTTCTGGTGCAGGTATATGCTCTATAACCGATTTAAATAAAGCTTCCATATCATCTTCTTGTTTGTCCATATCTACTGAAGAAGTACCCTCTTTTGCAGAAGTAAATACAACAGGAAATTCAATTTGCATCTCATTTGCATCTAATTCTATAAATAAGTCTAACACCTCATCTATTACTTTTTCAGGTCTAGCTTCTGGTCTGTCTATCTTATTTATAGCTACAATAACTGGTAAGTCTAAATCTAGCGCCTTTTTAAGTACAAATTTTGTCTGTGGCATAGGTCCTTCAAATGCATCCACTACCAATACTACTCCACTTACCATCTTTAGAACTCGTTCAACTTCACCACCAAAGTCAGCATGTCCTGGTGTATCTATTATATTTATCTTTGTACCCTTGTATTCAACGGCAGTATTTTTTGAAAGTATTGTTATACCTCTTTCTCTTTCTAAATCATTTGAGTCCATAACCCTTTCATTTACCTTCTCATTTTTTCTAAAGATTCCACTTTGTTTTAAAAGCTCATCCACAAGTGTAGTTTTACCATGGTCAACATGAGCTATTATTGCTATATTTCTAATATCATCTCTTTTGTTATTCAATATATTTCCTTCTCTCTATAAAAGTTTATTTATCCGACAATCTTCGATATCTTCAACTGTAATACTATATCATATATTCCTATATACTACAATATTTTATTTTTATTATCAATTATGATAAGATTACTTATGATTAAGAGAAGATATAATTTAAATTATATCTTCTCTTAATCCATAGCCTTATTTAATTTAGTAACAGCTTTTTTTTCTATTCTGGATACGTATGATCTAGAGATTCCAAGCATATTTGCTATTTCTCTTTGTGTTTTACTTCCACAGTCTAATAAACCATATCTTAATTCTATTATGCTCTTTTCTCTTCCTTTTAACACGTCATTTATCTTATTATATAATTTTTTCACTTGTAATTTTAAATGCACTTGATCAATTATCTCATCTGGATCTGTTCCTAAAATATCTAAGAGAGAAATTTCATTACCTTCCTTATCCACACCTATTGGATCTTGTAAGTATACTTCAGATTTAATTTTTTTATCTGATCTTAAACACATTAATATTTCATTATCTATGCACCTTGCAGCATAAGTTGCAAGCCTTACTCCTTTATTTCTGTTAAATGTAGTTATACCTTTAATAAGGCCAATAGTTCCTATAGATATTAAATCATCTATCTCTTTTCCTGAGTTATGGTACTTTTTCACAATATGTGCTACTAAACGCAAATTATGTTCGATTAAAATATTTTTTGCATCATCATCTCCCTCTTCATAAAGTATTAAGTATTTTGTTTCATCCTCCTTGCTAAGAGGTTGAGGGAATGAATTGTTATTAGAAATATAGCCTAAAAATATTGCTGCTGGTTTAATTAAATTTAATAATGTAAAGAAAAACGAAGCCCACATTAATTCGCACACCTCCAAAATATTATTCCACATTATAAGGTATGCTTTTAATTATGTCTTTGTGCAAGTCTACTTTATTTTTCTAAATTTATTTTTCTTATTATTTCATTAAAAACTTCTACAGCAGTAGAAGATGAGTATTTTTCTCCTATATCTTCTACTATCACAGTTACTACATATTTTGGATTGTCTATGGGAGAAAACCCTGTAAATAATCCATTAATCTTATCATTAATAGCCTGTGCAGTGCCTGTTTTACCTGCTGCACCATGAAACTCTTCTAAATCTATATATGATTTAGCAGTTCCTTCTTTTACTACTGATTCCATATAATTTTTAACTATATCTGTGTACTCACTTTCAATAATCCATTCATCATTTTTTCTTTCAAAAGTTTTAGAAATATCTCCTTTATTTGTAGCATATCCTTTTATAATAGACATATCTTTTTTTATTCCATTATTAGCTATAATCATAGTCACATTATTGATTTGAAGAGGAGTTAACCTTATATGCTCTTGACCTAGTGCTAGATTTCCTATTGTTGGTCCTAATACATCCTTTTCATCTGAAATATATCCCTTTTTTTCTCTATCTAAACCTATATCCACTTTTTCTGTTAAGTCTAATTTTTTAACCATATCTATAATCTTATCTCCACCTAGTTTATTTGCTAAATCTATAAATGTGGTATTACAAGATACTGCATAAGCCTCTTTTAATGTTAATTCTCCATGGGCTACTTTATCATGACAAGGATATAATCGGTTTTTAATAGTAATACTACCAGTACAATTATACTTTTCATTTAAATCAATATGTTCATTTAAAGCTGCAAGTAACACTACAGTTTTAAATATAGATGCAGGATAATATTCAATTTGTATAGCTCTGTTCATTTGTGCATTATCTTTTAAATTATTACTTTTACTAATATCATTTAAATCAAAATCTGGTTGGCTAGTAAGAGCTAATATATCACCTGTTTCTCTTTCAGTAACTATAACAGAACCTTTATAGTTTCTTTCCTCCATTGCATCTTCAACAATCTTTTGTATATTATAATCAATAGTTAATTGAATAGAATTTCTTATAACATCGTCATTTTTACTGACAATTAAAGAATTTTTATTATTACTTAAAAGCCTACTTTTCCCATCTAAGGTTAAAGATATTTTATCATTATTAACTTTAGATAAGGTAGAATTAAATTGTTTTTTTATACCTAATCCATCTCCATTTTCATTTATATATCCAATTACATGTGAAAGCAATTTATCGTCACTATATTCTTTTTTTTCTTCAATAATTATTCCATTTTCTATAGATTTAATATTTTTTTTAGCTGGTAATTTTGTTATAGAACCTTCATTATTTTTAATAGTTTTATCTAATTGATCTTTAGTGAGTTTTGTTTTTTCAAGTATATATTTTTTATAGTCCATATTTTCTTTTAAGTTATTTATTGATATATACATATAATTTTCTTTTTCTCTATTAGTAATTAACTTCATATTTCTATCATATATGTTTCCACTATTTGAATTTACAATTTCATAATTTCTTTGATTTTCTGCTTTTTCCTTAAATTTGTCTCCTGAAATTATTTGAACTGAAAAAATTCTAATTATTAGTAGTATAAAAACAAATACAAAAAATTTATATGAAGTTAATAATCTATTATTCTTTTTAAGCATAAAAAATACCTCCAAGATGTTTTATTATAGTATTTCCAAAACATCTTAAAGGTATGATAATATTTTTACTTTTTATTTGTTTGTTTTTCTGAAATTATTGATTTAACTTTTGTAACCATTAGATCAATAGCTACTTTATTGTAGCCACCTTCTGGTATTATAATATCAGCATATCTTTTACTTGGTTCAATAAATTGTAAGTGAGCTGGTCTTACTGTAGTTAGATACTGATCTATTACTGATTCGAGTGTTCTTCCTCTATCAGTAATGTCTCTTAATATCCTTCTTATAATCCTTACATCAGAATCAGTATCTACAAATATTTTTATATCTAATAAATCACGAAGTCTTTCATCTTCTAAAATCATGATGCCTTCTACAATTATTATGTCTCTACTTTCTACTTTTATGGTATCTTCTTTTCTATTGTGTTTTTCAAAATCATAAATAGGTTTTTCTATTGTTTCTTTATTCATTAAACCCTTTAAATTTTCTATAAATAAGTCATTATCAAAAGCTAATGGATGGTCATAATTTGTTTTAGTTCGCTCTTTAAAACTTAAATGACTTTGATCTTTATAATATGAATCTTGTTCTATAATTAGTATATTTTCTTTAGGAAGGGAATTAAAAATTGCTTGAGCTACTGTGCTCTTTCCTGAACCTGTACCACCTGTAATACCTATTAATATTGGTCTATTCAACTAGATCATTCCTCTCTTGCTTTTCTTATCATATCCATCTTTTGAACTGCTTTATCTACTTTTATCTTGATTATTTGTTTTGCATGTGGTGCTACATCTATCATCTCATCTTTTTCATTTTTCATTATATCAATTTTTTGAGTAAAGTAATCTTTGTTTGGACCAAATATTTCAATCTCATCACCCTTAAATATCCTATTTCTTTGTTCCACTGTAGCCATTTTTTCTTCATCATCATAATCCAATACAAGCCCTACAAAATCATAATTTCTTATATAAGAACTAGAGCCATATAATTGATCTTCTTCAGTAGGCTTATTAAAATAAAAACCACTAGTGAAGTCTCTATAACTTGCCTTTTTAATCTCTTCTAACCATTTCTTATCATATTCATAATTTTCTTTATCCTTTAAATATGCATCAATTGCCATTCTATATGATCTTATAATTGTTGCAACATAATAGGCACTCTTCATACGTCCCTCTATTTTAAGACTCTTTACACCTGATTCTATTATCTCAGGAATGTGTTCTATCATACATAAATCCTTAGAATTATATATATAAGTGCCTTTTTCATCTTCATAGACAGGATAGTATTCCCCTGGTCTTTTTTCTTCAACTAAATTATATTTCCAACGACATGCTTGAGCACATTCTCCTCTATTTGCATCTCTTCCTACCATGTAATTACTAAGCAAACATCTACCAGAATATGAAATGCACATAGCTCCATGAACAAAGGCTTCTATTTCAAGCGTATCTGGTGAATTATCACTTATTTCTTTTATTTCTTCAAGAGATAGCTCACGTGCAACCACTATTCTCTTTATACCTTGTTTGTGCCAAAAATTAGCTGTTCCAAAATTAGTTGTATTTGCTTGAGTACTAAGATGAATTTCCATATTGGGAACTATTTCAGAAACAATTGAAAACACACCCGCATCTGCTACTATAAATGCGTCTACATTAATTTTTTCTAAATTAAGTATATATTCTTCTAATCCTTTTAAATCTTCATTATGTGGAATTATATTAAGAGTTATATATATTTTTTTATTATGTTTATGGGCAAATTCTACCCCTTCTTTTATTTCATCTAAGGAAAAGTTTTTTGCCTTAGCACGAAGTCCAAATTCTTCTCCTCCTAAATACACTGCATCTGCACCGTAATTTATAGCCATCTTTAATTTTTCTAAATCACCAGCTGGTGCTAATAGTTCAATATCTTTCATTAATTTCACACTCCTTATAAGAGATAGCCATTCCATCTCCAATTGGTATAATACTAGTAGTTAAACTTTCATGATTAGATATATAATCTAAATATTTTCTCATTCTTCTTACTATAGTCTTCTTCCTTCTTTCAACTAAATCATCATTTGCAACCATACCTTTAAAAAGTACATTATCAGATAGAATTATTCCATTTTCCTCTAACATATCTATGCAATATGGAAGAAATTCCATATATTTTCCTTTTGCAGCATCTATAAAGATAAAATCAAATTTTTGATTTAATTTAGGAAGTATTTCTTTTGCTTCTCCATTAATTATATCAATATTTTTTAAAGACAATTTTTCTATATTTTTTTTTGCAATATCTATCATATCTTGACGTCTTTCTATAGTTGTAATCCTACCTTCATCCATACTATTAGCCATTATTATAGCGGAATATCCTATAGCTGTTCCAATTTCTAGTATATTTTTTGCTCCCTTTATTTTTATAAGTACCTTCATAAATTCAGCAACTTCTGGGTGGATAATTGGTATATGATTTTCATATGCAAACTTTTCTAAACCTATTAAAAAATCATCTTTTTTTGGGATGATTTTCCTTATATATTCTTCTATATAATCTTTATTTATATTGCCCAAGCCATTCTCTCCTCAATTCACAATAATAATACGTGGTCTATTATACCACGTATTATTTGCAAATAAAATTAAATTATTTTCCATTTTTAACTTTTAAAAATTCATTATAATTATCTGTAAAGAAATGTTCCCCACTTCCATCTTTTTTTAATACATAAAAGATATAATTAGTTTCTTCAGGCTTTAAACTTGCCTTTATAGATTTTATACCTGGTGAACAAATAGCACCTATTGGAAGTCCCTTATTTTTATAAGTATTATAAATAGAATCTATTTCTAAATCATCATATAAGAGTCTTTCTTTTCTTTCATCCATCGCATATTGTATAGTTGCATCAATTTGAAGTGGCATGTCTATTTTGAGTCTATTATAAATTACTGATGAAATTAAGTTCCTATCCTTATCAACTTTTGCCTCTCTTTCTACTAAAGATGCAAGAGTAATCAATTCATGTATATTTAAATCTTGTGGAATTACACTTTCTTTTATAACCTTGTTATATTGTTTACTAAATTCATATAACATTTTATCAATTATATCTTCTTCTGTAGAATCTTTATATATTTCATATGTCTCAGGATATAGGTAGCCTTCCAAATTCATATTTTTTGGTATAGTTTTTAAAAAATCATACTTTGTAGAAAACTTGCTAATATCATAAGTTAAATCTATGAATTTTTCTTTATTAGCCATATGGTTCTTTTCAAGTTTTTCAGCTATTTTTTCAACTGTAAATCCTTCTGGAATAGTGATTTTAACTATATTTTTACTATTTCCTCCTTCAACTAATTTATCTAATATTTCATGCGGAGTCATAGATGTATCAAAGGTATAAAAACCTGCTTTTAATTTTCCCTCAGTCCCTTTTAACTTAGACACCATCCTAAATATATTTTTATCTCTAATCAAATTATTTTCCTTTAATATTTGTGATATATTAGTAGTAGTACTACCTTTAGGGATTTCTATTTGCTTTTCTTTTGTATTTTCATTTGTAGATATAGCTTTAGTATTGATTTCATAATAATATTTACCTACACCTAAAATTATTAATATTATTATTAAAATAACTATAAAAACCTTCAATATTTTATTCATTATCCTACCCCTCGACAAATTATATTATATTAATTATATAATTTAAACTTGTTTTTTACAAGTTAATAAAATCAAATAAAAAAATACAAAAAATCATTGATGATTTTTTGTATTTTTTTATTATCTTATAAACTTATTAAAAATGGTACCAATATAGGTACTGAAGTAGAAAGTATAACTCCTGTAACAAAAGATATTATAGCAGTTTCAGGATTAGTAGATCTTGCAATTATTGGTAATGTAGTATCCATAGCTGTGGCTCCAGATGGTGCTATTGTTTCTAAGTCACCTATATATTTAGCCACAAGAGGTATCAACATAATAGCTAATATTTCCCTTACCACATTTGATAAAAAAGCTAGGGTGCTAAGTTCAGATGAATAAGTTGCAAGCATCATAGAAGATAAGGTATACCAGCCGAGTCCTGCTCCTACTGCACCTGCTTCGTTAAATGGAAATCCTAATATAAATCCAGCTAAAATAGATCCAAATATACTTCCTAAAATAATCATAAATGGAACTAGTAAAATTTTAAATCCTATTTTTTTAATCTTTGTAAGTACATCAATATTTACACCTATATCTATTCCAACAAAAAATAAAAGAGCACACAATCCTATATCTATAATTAAATCAGAATAATTTAATATAAAACTAGGTTCAAAAAAATAGCCCGTTAATATCCCTGCCATTACAGCTAAAATTACTTTTATACTCATATTAAGCTTCCTCCTTTATTTCAATCTCTTCATCTTCTTTATAGATAATAAAACGTTTTATCATCATTACAAAAAAGATACTAAAAGCAATTGAAAAAAGAGAAAAGATTAAAGCTTGATATCCTAAGGTTAAAAATGAAGATATAACTTCCTTATCCCCACCAATTTTTATGCCCATTACAAATAATAATATTATAATAGATATGGATTGAATAGTAGTTAGTTTTTTTAAAACATTTTTATGTACAAATTTTTTATAACTTATAAATGCCCCCAATATAATTATAGATAAATAAATAATTAATCTTGTTGTCATATTTTTTCCCCCAATATATTTATATCTTCCCCATTTTTTATAAAAATTTAGCAGTCACAGCAGAGCCGTGACTACAAATTATATTTTTAAAATCTATATTTCCATTATTATTGGCAATACCATTGGATTTCTTTTTATCTTTTGATATAAATAGTTCCTTAAAGAATCTCTTACTCTTGATTTTAATGTAGACCAATCTGTTATTTGATTTTTTTCACAATCTTTTAATACATTTTTAACAACATTTCTTGCCTCTACCATTAAATCTTCAGATTCTCTCACATATACAAAGCCTCGTGATACTAAATCAGGACCTGAAACTACTTTGCCATCTTCTTTTCTAATAGTCACAACTACTACAATCAAACCATCTTCAGAAAGATGCTTTCTATCTCTTAATACAATGTTTCCTACATCCCCAATACCTAGTCCATCAACCATGATATGTCCTGAAGGTACAGAGCCATTAATATTAGCTTCTGATCTGCTAAGTTCTAAAACTGAGCCATTTTCTAATATAAAAATATTGTCCCTATCTAAGCCTAAGTCTTCAGCTAGTTGAGCATGTTGTTTTAGGTGTCTATACTCACCATGAACTGGTATAAAGTATTTAGGTTTAACTAAAGAATGAATTAATTTTAATTCTTCTTTACAAGCATGACCAGATACATGAACATCTGATAAAGCTTCATATATTACATTTGCACCTTTTCTAAATAATTGATTTATAAGTCTTGATACAGTTTTTTCATTACCAGGAATTGCAGTAGCAGAAATTATAACTAAATCTCCAGGTATAAGTTCCATTTTTCTATGATCAGAATTAGCAAGTCTTGATAAAGCTGCCATAGGTTCACCTTGACTTCCTGTTGTAACAATAGTTAACTTGTTATCAGGATATTTATTCATATCATTGATATCAATAATAGTTCCTTCAGGAATATCTAAATATCCAAGTTCAGTAGAAACTTTTACTACATTAATCATAGATCTACCTGATACTACAATTTTTCTATTAAACATTACAGCTGCATTAACTATTTGCTGAATTCTATGAACATTTGATGCAAATGAAGCTACAATTACTCTACCTTCAGCTTCCATGAATATATCATTAAAAGCAGTTCCCACAGTTTTTTCACTCATAGTAGAACCAGGTCTTTCTACATTAGTACTATCAGCAAGTAAAGCAAGTACTCCTCTACTACCTAAGTCTGCAAATCTATTTAAATCCATCATTTTGCCATTTATAGGTGTATAATCAATTTTAAAGTCACCTGTATGAACTATAGCACCTTCAGGTGTGTGAATTGCAAGTGCTACTGCATCAGGTATACTATGATTTACTCTAATATATTCTACAACCATAGATCCTAACTTAGTTTTTTGTCCTGCTTTTACAACATTTAAGTTGGATTTTTTAATACCCTTATCTATAAGTTTATTTTCCACTAAACCAAGTGTCAATTTTGTTCCATATACAGGTGCATCAATTTTTTGTAATACATAAGGTAATGCTCCAATATGGTCTTCATGTCCATGAGTCAATACAATAGCTCTAATTTTATCTTTGTTTTTTTCTAAATATGTTACATCTGGTATAACTACATCTATACCTAACATTTCATCTTCTGGAAATATTATTCCACAATCTACAACTATTATATCATTTTTATATTCAATAACAGTAATATTTTTTCCAATTTCATTTAATCCTCCTAATGGGATTATTTTAACTTTAGGTGTTTGTTGTTTTCCCACCTTATCACTCTCCTTTAGTAAATCTACTTTCTTATTTTTTATTGTATTGATTTTTTCTCATCGCAGGACTTGCAATATCCAAAAAATTTGACATTATGATCTATTATCCTAAAATTACTTTCCATTTCAATCTTCTCTTCTAAATTATCTAATAAATCAATTTCAACCTCTGAAACATTTCCACATTCTAAGCATATTAAATGATGATGTTGATGATCATCTGTATTGGTATTAAGTTCATACCTATTACATCCATCATTAAAATTTATTTTACTAACAACCTCTAATTCATCTAATAACTGTAAAGTTCTATATACAGTAGCTAAACCTATTTCAGGATATTTATCTTTAACCATCTCATAAACCTCTTCAGGACTAAGATGACTATCAGTGTTTTCTATAAATACATCATATATAACTCTTCTTTGAGTTGTAAGTTTATAACCTTTTTCTTTAAGTTTTGTTCTTAGAACTTCAAATAATGATCCCATATAAATCACCCATTTCTACTAATATACTATTATAATATATCTTTATCAATTGAATGTCAATATCAAATGCTATTAATAATCAATTGATAATAGAATGACTTTTGTTTAATTTTCTTTTTCATCTAATAGTTCCATATAGAATTTACTTACTTCATCGAATTCTTCTTGGCTTTCAATTTCAGAGAAATATGATTCTCCATCTTCACTGTTTTCCACCCTTAGTACAAGAGCTTCTTTCATATCATCTGGCTGAATTACAGCATATTCGTCTTCATCCACCTCAAAAAAATCTATTATTTCAAAATTATGTTCCTTACCTTCTTCATCTAAAAATTTGAATTTTTCACTCATTTTATTCACCCTTTCCTCTAATAGTATCTAAATAAGTTTGTAATATATATATTGCTGCTAATTTATCTACAACATCTTTTCTTTTCTTTCTGGATACATCAGCTTCTATAAGTGTTCTTGTTGCAGAAACTGTTGATAATCTCTCATCTTGATATACTATTTCAATATCTATTTTTGATTTTAATTTTTCTGCAAATTTTTTTACTTTTTCTCCTTGGGGGCCCAATGTATTGTTCATATTTTTAGGCAATCCTATTACAACTTTACTTACATTTTTTTCTTCTATTATATTTAGCATTTCTTTTAAATCATTTTTTATACCTGTTCTTCTAATCGTTTTTATACCTTGGGCAGTTAAGCCTAAAGGATCACTTACAGCTACTCCAATAGTCCTATCTCCTACATCCAGTCCTAATAATCTTTTCACCTTATCATTCCTTAAATTATTTTTATACAAAATTCAGGGCAGTATTTACCACAGTATCCACATAGTACACATTTATCTGAATCAACACTAGATTTGTTGTTTATTAAAGTAAGCGCATCATGTTTACAAGCTTTTACGCATTCATTACAGCCAATACACCACTCAGCTATATGAAGCTTTCTATTAGTTTGTCTAAGTTTATCTTTTAAATTCTCATCTATAGTTCTATTTTTTAGCAAGGATATATTTGCATCTATCTCAGCTTTAGATTGGAGTCCTATTGCTATAGAATCTAATTCTTTTATATCCTGAACAAAATTAAAAGCTTCTTCTACATTGTTTAATAGATGTCCTCCACCTAGTGGTTTCATTCCATATATTCCTTTTCCTAAATCACTACATTTTTTTATAGCATTTATCATATCGCTAGGAGAACCATCTTGTATACCAACTCCTAATTTATTTATTATAGGATGAACCACTTCTATTTCCTTATATTTTGAAGCAGCTAAAACACCTTCAACCCTATGAGTAGATATACCAATAGCCCTTATTAGTCCTTTTTCCTTAGCTTTTATAAAATATTCTATAGCTTCAAAATGTCCTCTAATAGTATGTTCACTTTCTTGTTCATGTAATAAAAACAAATCTATGTAATCAGTATCTAATTCCCTTAATGCCTTTTCTAAACTTTCCTTTGCCGTTTCATTAGAATAAGAGTAGGATTTTGTTGCTATTACAAATTTTTCTCTATCTATTTTCTTTAAAAATTTATTTATATGTGTATAATTATTATATAATTCAGCTGTATCTAAAAAATTTATACCTCTATCAAATCCATATTTGATAAGTTCCGCACCTTTATCAAAAGAAAAATTCCTTTGAAGTGGACTGATAGTAAGAGAACCAAAACATAATCTAGATACTTCAATATTTGTATTTCCTAGTTTAACCATTTCCATATATTCATCTATCCTTTATTATATCATATATTATAAAATTTACTACTATAGAATAAATAGCAGTGTTTGATTAATCAAACACTGCTATTTATTCTTTTTATATTTATTTGTTTTTTAAATAACTTCTTAAAAGTTCTTCTAATAAATCGTCTCTTTCCATTTTTCTGATTTTACTTCTAGCATTGTTATGGCTTGTTATATAAGTAGGATCCCCAGATAAAATATAGCCTATCATTTGATTTATAGGATTATATCCTTTTTCTTCTAATGCATGATATACATATTCAAGAATATCCTTTGCTTTGTTTTCATCATCTTTTGGCACATTAAATTTCATAGTTTCATTTCCTTCGCTCACAAAAACACCCCTCTTTTTATAACAATATTATATATTTATTATATAACACAAACATACTTACTTCAATTACATTTACTATTTATTTAATTGTTCTTTAACCAAAGTTTCAACTAAATTAAGTGCTTCATCTATTTTTGAAGCATATTTACCACCAGCTTGAGCCATATTAGGTCTTCCACCTCCGCCTCCACCAGTAGCTTTTGCAACTTCTCTGATTATATTACCGCAATGTATACCCCTTTTAACTGCATCAGAAGTAGCAGTAGCTATAAAGTTCACTTTATCATCCTTGTCTGTAGCAAGTACTATTATAGATTTATCTAATCTTTCTTTTATCTTATCACCTAATTGTCTTAATCCCTCTACATCTATTTCATCAACTTTCTTAGTTACAATATTTATACCATCAATATTGAATACTCCATCTAATATATTATCTAGTTTAGAATTAGCTATCTTTGAATTCAAACTATCTATTTGCTTTTGTAAGGATTTAACTTCTTCTACGTAAGATTTAGCTTTTTCTAAGACATTATCTTTATTAGATTTTAGTGTTTCTGATAAGGCTTCTAAAGTATTATCCATATCAATAATATTTTCATATACTTTTCTTGCAGTTATTGCTTCAATTCTTCTAACTCCAGATGCTATACCTGATTCAGATATTATTTTGAAAATTCCTATTTGACTTATATTATTAACGTGAGTACCACCGCAAAGCTCAATAGTATATTCACCCATTTTAACCATTCTTACATTTTCACCATATTTTGAATCAAATAATGCACTAGCTCCTAATTCTTTTGCCTTATCTATAGAAGTTTCCACAACACTTACCTCTAAAGACTCCCAGATTTTATCATTTACTTTCTTTTCTATATACATTAATTCTTCCTTTGTCAAAGCTTCAAAATGAGTAAAATCAAATCTTAATCTTTCATCTGTAACTAAAGAACCTGCTTGGTTTACATGTTCACCTACAACTTCCTTTAATGCCTTATGAAGAAGATGAGTTGCAGAGTGATTTCTTGCAATATCAATCCTTCTATCCTTATCTACTTTTGTATATATTGTATCGTTAAGACTAATATTTCCATGTTCTACTTTAACCAAATGAAGTAATTTTTCTTCATTTTTTTGAGTATCAATTACATTTCCTTTAAAATTATCATTCTCAAATATCCCCTTGTCGCCTACCTGTCCACCACTTTCCCCATAAAAAGGAGAATTTTCAAGTATTATATATCCTCTTTCATTTTCTTTTAAGCTTTCTATTGATTGATTTTCTTTTATAATTGCAATAACCTTAGATTTAGAAGAAAGATTTTCATAACCTTCAAATTTTGTTTTTATGCTTTTATCTAAACTTAAATTATTTTGATTGTCCCAATCGCTTTTACTTCCTTTTTCCCTTGCATTTCTTGCTCTATTTTTTTGATTTTCCATCTCTTTATTAAAGTCTTCTTCATTTACATCTAAACCTTCATCTTCTAATATCTCTTTTGTCAAATCGAGTGGAAAACCATAGGTATCATAAAGTTTAAATGCCTTATATCCATTTAATGTTTTTTGATTTTTATTTTGCATCTCTAGTATATAATCTTTTAAAATTTCAATTCCTTGATCTATAGTTTCCTGAAATTTTTGTTCTTCTATTTGTATGATTTTTTTTATTTGAACTTTCTTAACTTCTAAATTATCATAAAACTCCTTAAAATTATCTATTACAATATCTGCTAAATTATATAGAAAGCTATCTTTAAGCCCTAATAATTTTCCATGTCTAGATGCACGTCTAATAAGACGTCTAAGCACATAACCTCTACCTTCATTACTTGGTATTACTCCATCAGATGCTAAAAACACCATAGCCCTTATATGATCTGTAATAACTCTAATCGAAACATCAGATTTATCTTTTTCTTTATATTTTACATTTGTAATCTCTTCTATTTTATTTATTATTGATTTTATAGGTTCTATTTCAAATATATTATCTGCATCATTTAATACTGCTGTAATCCTTTCAAGACCCATTCCAGTATCTATATTTGGACTTGGTAGAGTTTTATAATTACCCATTTCATCTTTATCAAATTGAGAAAATACTAAATTCCAAACTTCTACATATCTATCACATTCACAACCTGCCTTGCAATTTTCATCTCCACATCCATATTTTTCTCCTCTATCTATATAAATTTCAGATGAAGGACCACATGGACCTACTTCTAGTTCCCAAAAGTTATCTTCTTTTCCCATCCTTACTAATTTTTTTTCTGAAACGCCTATTTCATCTTTCCAAATATTATAGGCTTCATCATCATCTAAATATACTGAAATCCATAATAATTCTTTAGATATATTTAATTCTTCTGTCATAAACTCCCAAGCCCAATTTATTGCTTCCCTTTTAAAGTAATCACCAAATGAAAAGTTTCCTAACATTTCAAAAAATGTACCATGTCTATCTGTTTTACCTACATTTTCTATGTCTCCTGTACGTACACACTTTTGACATGTTGCCATTCTTTTTCTTGGAGGTTCTTTTGTTCCTAAAAAATATGGTTTAAGTGGTGCCATTCCCGCATTTACTAAAAGTAAACTTTTATCATCCTTTGGAACAAGCGGAAAGCTTCTTACTATTAAATGATCTTTTTTTTCAAAAAAATCAAGATATTTTTTTCTTATTTCATGTAAATTATATTCAGTCATAAAACACTCTCCTTTTTTATTAAATTTAGGTACAAAAATAGACAAAGACTCTGTCCTATTAGGGACGAGCTTTGCCGTGGTACCACCCTATTTAAAATGGTTAACTCTTACATTTTTAACGGATTTATCCGAATTCTTTTTAAAGAATTAAGTTTAAGAGTAGCTTCTATATATAACTAACAAGTATTTTCACCAACCATACTCTCTCTAAAGATAATAATATATATACTATTCTCTATCATAACTATAAATATTTAATTTTCTTTATATTAATTATAAGAATTATAGGCACATTTGTCAATACTACATACTACTTATCTTTCTAATTATATGAGAAAACACTATTTTAACTGTAGTTGCTATAGGAACAGCTATAAGCATTCCAATTATTCCAAATAAATTACCAGCTACTAATAATGCAATTATTATAATTATTGGATGAAGTCCTACTTTATCACCCATTATCTTAGGCTGCAGGAAATTACCTTCAATTTGATTTACTACTATAAATAATATCAAAACCCAAAGAGCTTTTATAGGAGTATCTAAAAATGCAAAAAACATCCCAATTCCTCCACCTATTACTGCTCCAAAGTATGGAATTACATTTGTTACTCCAGCAATAAGTCCTATGGTAAAAGCATAATTTACATCTAATATCAATAATCCTATGGCTGTTAAAGTACCAACAAAAGCTGCTATTGTTAACTGTCCCCTAATAAAATTTCCTAAAGAGTAATCTATTTCACGAGATAAACTTATTAAAGAAGTTCTATGCTTATTTGGTATTGTAAGTATAACATTTTTCTTAAAATAATCTTTATCTTTAACTAAATAAAATACTATTATTGGTATTAATACAACATTTAAAGCTTTAGAGAAAAAGTTCATTATAAAATTCATAGTTCCACTTGCTGCATCTAATAATATTTCTTGTACATTTGATATATTATTTTCTATAGTATCTTTAATTTGATTTAATCCAAAAGGTAAATTATCTAAATTTTTATAGTAGTTATTATAAAAATCATTGCTAAAATTACTTATTTCATCAGTATATTTAGGTAATAATTCAACTAAATCCTTTACTTCTTTAAATATTGCTGGAATAATTAATACAGAAATAAGATATATAATACCTAAAATACCTATATATATGAGTAATATTCCAAAGACTCTTTTAACCTTCTTTTTTTCCAAAAAATTAACTAAAGGATTGATTATATAAGCTAAAGATATTGATATAATTAATGTAAATAATATACTTCTTAATCCATTAATCATAAATATAAAATATAAGATTACTATAAAAAATATTAGCAATAAAATTCCTGCGAGTCTTTTTTTACTTATATGTAATTCTTTATTCTTATCTATATATTTATTGCCAAATTGAACTAAAAAATAAGCTAAAATAGCCAAAATAAATATTATAGATACTTCTTTTAAAATATCTAATACAAAACTAAAATTCATATTCTTTCCCCCTATAATTATTAAGGCAGCTTAAGCTGCCTTAATACACTAGATCATATTTGTAAACATATTTCTAGTATTTTTCATCATTTTTCTTCTTTGTTTAGGACTCATTTTAGCTGATGCATACATTCCTACAGCAGATAAAACAGTTCCAGCAATTATACTATTCATAATTTTTTTAGTCATATTATCAGCTCCTCTATTGTAGTTTGTGCAAATTTATAAATCTAAATCAGGTAGTTTTTTGTAATTTTCTTTATTTTTTTCATATTCATCCTTAAATTTCTTATTTATTATTACAGCTTCTTCGGTTATAATCATATCTTCCATATAAGGGATAGTGTTTCTACCTTCTAATATATCTTGTATGATGCCATCAGTTAAATAAAAACCAGCTATATTTCCATTTTTTTCATCAAATATTATATCATTTATATAGCCTAAGACTTCTTTATCTTCTATTATAACTTTTAAACCCAATAATTTATTCTGCTTTTCATTTATATCTTCTAAACTTGGGAAATCCTTTAATTTTTCAATTATATTATCTTTGTCAATTGAAAAAAAATCCTTGCCTATATTGGAAATGTTTTCATATCTTATTATTTTTTCATCTTTAAAAATACCACCTTCTGAAATTACAAATGCTAATACTCGCAGTTTTTTTTCAGAAAAAATTATATCCTTTATGCTTGCTATTTGTTCTCCAGTATTATTGTTTATTATGCTATATCTCATTATTTTATTAATACTTTTCAAAAAAATCACACCTCACTTTCCTATCTGTTTTATATATTATATATATACTTATTATTAACACTCAAACTTTTTTTATTATTTTTTTTAAAAATAAAAAAAGCTACTGAAATTCAGTAGCTTAATGATGATCTTCTTTTGGCACAAAATCTTTTAGTGCTTCTATTTCTACACCACTTTTTTCAGAATAATCTTTTAGTGCAGCTTTAATAGCTTCTTCAGCAAGTACTGAACAATGCATTTTAATAGGTGGAAGTCCATCTAAAGCTTCAGCAACTGCTTTATTTGTTATCTTCAAGGCATCTTCTATAGTTTTTCCTTTTATAAGTTCAGTTGCCATACTAGATGATGCTATAGCAGAACCACAACCAAATGTCTTGAATTTTATATCAACTATTCTATCTTCCTCTATTTTAAGGTACATCCTCATAATATCTCCACATTTAGCATTACCTACTTCACCTATACCATCTGCATCTTTAATTTCTCCTACGTTTCTTGGATTAGTAAAATGCTCCATAACTTTTTCAGAATACATTAATTCTCCTCCTTTAATTCATCATATAATGGTGACATAGCTCTTAACCTGTCTACTATTACCTTTAGATTTTCTACTACATAATCTATTTCATCTTCTTTATTAAAATCTCCAAGTGATAATCTTAATGACCCATGAGCTATTTCATGTGGTAATCCCATAGCAAGTAATACATGGGATGGATCAAGAGAACCTGAAGTGCATGCTGATCCACTAGATGCTGCAATCCCTACCATATCTAAACTTAAAAGCAATGCTTCACCTTCTATGAATTTAAGTGATACATTTATATTCCCAGGTAATCTTTTTTCTGGGTGACCATTTAATTTCACATGACTGATATTATCCATTATTTTCTTTATTAATTCATCTCTTAAAGATATCATCTTTTCATTATGAGACTCTAAATTCTCATATGCAATTTCTAAAGCTTTTGTAAGTCCTACAATATTTGCTATACTTTCAGTTCCTGCTCTTCTATTTCTCTCTTGAGCTCCTCCATGTATATATGGATGTAATTTTACATTTTTTCTTATATATAGTGCGCCAACGCCCTTTGGACCATAAAACTTATGTGCAGATAATGATAATAAATCAATACCTAATTCATCTACATCAATTTCTATGTTTCCTATCGCTTGAACTGCATCTGTGTGAAAAAATATATTATTTTCTTTAGCAATTTTTCCAATTTCAGCTATAGGTTGTATAGTTCCAACTTCATTGTTAGCATAAATTATACTTATTAATATAGTATTATCTCTTATTGTATTTTTTAAATCATCTAAATCAATCATTCCATATTCATCTACATCTAAATAGGTAACTTCAAAACCATTTCTCTCTAAATATTCACAAGTATGAAGTACAGCATGATGCTCCACTTTTGTAGTGATAATATGGTTTCCTTTGTTTTTATTAGCAAGTGCAACTCCTTTTATCGCCCAATTATCAGATTCAGAGCCCCCACTAGTAAAATATATTTCTTTAGAATTTGCTCCTAATATTTTTGCTACCTGTTCTCTTGATTCATCCAATGCTTTTTTTGCTTGTCTTCCTTCTTTATATATACTTGAAGGATTTCCATAAACTTCAGTAAAATATGGAATCATACTATCTAGAACTTCTTTTTTTACTGGTGTAGTTGCAGAATTATCCATATAAATATTTCTCTTCAATTTCTCATCTCCTATTAATCATATTCTACTTTTAAAAATCAAATTTCACAATTATATATAATACATATAATTTCCATTTATGTCCTTTTGTTCATCTACCATGTTTTGTAGCGTCAAAGTATCAATTACATCATTTATACTATCTCTAATTTTAATCCAAACACCTCTTGTAACGCAGTATTCTCCTTTTGGACATTCAACCGGTTCGCCTTCTATTACACAATCAGCTGGAGCAACACTTCCTTCTAATGAACGTATTATATCTCCTACAGAAATGTCTTTTGGATCTTTTGATAAAAGGTATCCACCTTGAGCACCACGCACACTATTTACCAATCCATCTTTTTTAAGTATTGCTATTAATTGTTCTAAATAATGTTCAGATATGCTTTGCTTCTCTGCAATATATTTAAGCGCAAGAGGTCCTTTTCCAAAATGTAGAGCTAATTCAAACATAGCCTTGAGACCATATCTACCTTTTGTGGATAGTTTCATATTCTCACCCTTTCAATCCCTACTATATGGGTTGGTATTATAATTTCAGTATAATATATCCGAGTATTTTTGTCAAGATTTTATCTATATTATTTAAATTCTAAAAATTTTATACACTTACTTATATTTTATTAAGTATTAGGGTATAAGATATAAAAGGAGTTGGTAATATGGATGTAATTGAAAAGGTATTAAGGGATGTTAAAAAGAGAAACCCTCATGAGCCTGAGTTTTATCAAGCTGTAGAAGAAGTATTAACTACACTTAAACCTGTGATTGAAAAAAACGCACGATATAGAAATATAGGTATTTTAGAAAGATTGGTAGAACCAGAAAGACAAATAATTTTCAGGGTTCCTTGGGTAGATGATAAGGGAAATGTAAATGTTAATAGAGGTTTTAGAGTGCAGTTTAATAGTGCAATAGGTCCATATAAAGGCGGTATACGCTTTCATCCATCCGTATATTCAGGTATAATCAAATTCTTAGGTTTTGAACAAATATTTAAAAATTCTCTTTCCGGACTTCCAATAGGTGGAGGTAAGGGTGGATCTGATTTTGATCCTAAAAATAAATCAGATGGAGAAATAATGAGATTTTGTCAATCTTTTATGAATGAATTATACAGGCATATTGGTGCAGATGTAGATATTCCAGCGGGTGATATAGGTGTAGGAAAAAGAGAAATAGGATATTTATTTGGACAATACAAGAAATTAAAAAATGGTTATGAAGCTGGCGTTTTTACTGGTAAAGGCCTTACATATGGAGGATCACTTGTAAGAAATGAAGCTACTGGATATGGTCTTATCTATTTTGTAAAAAGAATGTTAGAAGAAAATAATCACTCTTTAAAAAACCAAAAAATCATTATATCTGGAGCTGGTAATGTAGCAATTCATGCTTGTGAAAAGTCAATTCAAATGGGTGCACATGTCATAGCTATGTGTGATTCTAAGGGATATATTTATGATGAAGATGGAATAAATATAGAAACAATCAAAAGAATAAAAGAAGTTGAAAGAAAAAGAATAAGTGAGTATGTCAAATATCATGAAAATGCAAAATATTATGAAGGTCAAAAAAATATATGGAATGTAAAATGTGATCTAGCACTTCCTTGTGCCACACAAAACGATATAACTTTAGATGAGGCAAAAAAATTAGTTGAAAATGGAGTCAAATTTATTGGTGAAGGTGCAAACATGCCTTGTACAAATGATGCACTCAAACTATTTCTTGAAAATGATATTTTAGTTGCTCCAGCTAAGGCTGCAAATGCAGGTGGGGTTTCAACTTCAGCTCTTGAAATGAGTCAAAATAGCATTCGTCTATCATGGACATTTGAAGAAGTAGATACAAAATTGAAAGAAATAATGGAGAATATTTTTGAAACAACAAGTAATTCTGCCAAGATGTATAGTGATAAAAACAACTATATTGCTGGTGCTAATATAGCTGGATTTATCAAAGTAGCAGAAGCTATGCTTTCTCAGGGCATAATATAAGCTTCCCATATGGGAAGCTTTTTTAATTATTTATTTTTCATTTGATAAATCATATGCAAGCTTTGAAGCTACAAGTGCATTATTATATACTAATTCTATATTTGATTCTAAACTTTTTCCTTGTGTTATATCTTTAATCTTAGATAATAAGAAAGGTGTAGTTTCTTTTCCTTTTATTCCTTTTTCTTCTGCTTCTTTTACAGCATTTTCTATAGCAGTATTTATCTTTTCACTATCCATCTCATATTCTTCTGGTATTGGATTACTTATTACAAGTCCACCATCTAGATTTAAATCCCATTTTGTTTTTATAGCCTTAGCAAGTTCTTTTGTATCATCAACCCTATAATCTACATTAAATCCACTTTTTCTGGTATAAAAAGCAGGGAATTCATCTGTAGCAAATCCTATTACCGGTACTCCTTGAGTTTCAAGATATTCTAATGTTAAGCCTATATCTAAAATAGATTTTACTCCTGCGCATACTACAGCAACATTAGTATGTGCTAGTTCCATTAAATCTGCAGATATATCAAAAGTTTGCTGAGCCCCTCTATGAACTCCACCTACTCCTCCAGTTGCAAAAACTCTGATTCCTACAAGATCACTTATAATCATAGTTGAAGCTACTGTTGTTGCTCCATTTAACTTTTTAGCTAATATAAATGGTAAATCACGTCTACTTGCTTTTACTACATTTTTTGCTTTCCCTAAATATTCTAGCTCTTCATCAGTTAAACCAACCTTTATTTTTCCATCTAAAATAGCAATTGTAGCTGGAATAGAACCATTTTCTCTTACTATTTCCTCTACCTTTCTTGCTGTTTCTACATTTTGAGGATAAGGCATTCCATGACTAATTATAGTTGATTCTAGAGAAACAACTGCTTTATTTTCTTCTAGTGCTTTTTTTACCTCTTCTTTTATTTCAATATATTTATTTAACATATATTCATCTCCTTTATTATTTTATTAATATTATCTTTAGATATATTTTTACTTACTGTATCATGACTTCTCATTGTAATTATAGAAGTAGCTATTGAAAATACTACACTTTTTTCAATAGGAAAATCATTTAAATGCCCATGTATTAAAGCTGCAATAAAGGAATCACCTGCTCCTGTAGCATTTATGATGTTTATCTTGGGACTTTTTATATGACCTGATACATTTTCATTCTTATAAAATACTCCATCTTTTCCAAGAGTAATAACTATATTTTTAACACCTTGATCCAGAAAAAAATCTGCTGCTTTTTCTAAATCAACTTTTGTATCTATACTAATTCCACTAAGTATTTCTGCTTCATATTTATTGGGTTTTATAGTATGAAATTTCCCTATAATATCTTTTATTTTTAAAGCCTTGGTAGTGGATACTGTATCTATAAATATATCTTTATCACTAAAATTATTAACAATATAATCTATAGTATCTTTAGATAAATTAGTGTCAATAACAATACATTTAGCCATATTTATAATTCCTGATTTTTCTCTTATATAATCACTTGTAATTTCATCAAAAATATCCATAGCAGAAATAGCAATATCCATATCACCATCACTATCTAATATAGATAAGTAGGTAGATGTAGGATGTTTTTTTGAAATTAAAATATTATCTGTAACTATATTAGAGTTTCTAAGTTCATTTAATATCTTCTTACCATATATATCATCACCTAGAGCAGAAATTAAATTGATTTTTTCCCCTAATAAAGATAGGTTTTCAGCAATGTTTCTTGCAACTCCACCTACAGAAAGTTCAACATCACCTGGATTTGAATCGTTTCTTATAAGTTTGTCTTTACTAAAACCTTGAATATCTATATTACTTCCACCTATAATTATTATTTCTTCATTGTTAAGAATATATCCTTTTCCCTTTATAATTCCCTTTTTTATTAAATTGCCAATATGAACTGCAACAGAAGATCTTTTTATATCCAATATTTCAGCAAGTTGTTTTTGGCTTATAAGGGGATTTTCACTTATTATCTTTAAAATTTCACGTTCTCTATCAGTCATCTTTTCACCAACTTAAGTTTATATTATAAGCTTATGCTTATATAATACTATATTTATTATTTTTTTTCAAGTATAATTATTATTTTTCTCTTAATTTTTTTTGATATTCATCATATTTCTTTTCAAGTTTATTATTAGCTGGTTCATAATATTTTTTGTTCTTTAAATTTCCCGGTAAATAATTTTGTTCTACATAGTGATTTTTAAAATTATGAGGATAAATATATTCTATTCCTCTTCCCATATCTTTTGAGCCTTTATAATGGCTATCCTTTAGATGATCTGGAATATCACCAATATTTCCTTTATCTAAATCATCTAGAGCTTTATTTATAGCTATATATGAAGAGTTAGATTTGGGAGAACTAGCAAGTAATACAACAGCTTCTGCTAAAGGGATTCTAGCTTCAGGTAATCCTAGTTTATAGGCTGCTTCTACAGCGCTATTTGTTATAGTTAATGCATTTGGATAAGCAAGGCCTATATCTTCAGCTGCTATTACTAAAAGACGTCTACAAATAGATATAAGGTCTCCTGCTTTTATAAGCCTTGCTAAATAATGAATAGAAGCTTGTATGTCACTTCCCCTTATAGATTTTTGAAAAGCACTTAAAGTATCATAATGATTATCTCCAAATTTATCATAATTAAAACCAGAAGTTTGAGTACACTCTTTTGCTACATCTATATCAATTGAAATAATTTCTTTATTGAAACTATAATATATTGCAGATTCTAAATCATTTAAAGATCGTCTTACATCTCCATTTGACATATTTGCTATATATTCTAGAGCTTTATCACTATATTTAATTTCTCTATCAGCTATATCTGTTTCTGCTATCTTTATAGCTCTTTTAAGTCCTTTTACTATTTCACTATTACTTATTTTTTTAAATTCAAATATAGTAGATCTACTTATTATTGCATTAAATATTGTAAAGTATGGATTTTCTGTAGTACTTGATATAAGTGTTATTTGTCCATTTTCTATGAATTTAAGTAATGATTGTTGTTGTTTTTTATTGAAATTTTGTATTTCATCTAAATACAAAAGTATTCCGTCTTTAGCTAAAAAAGTATCTAATTCATCAATAATTAATTTTATATCTTTTATTGAAGCATTAGTAGCATTTAATTTATACAATTTTTTATTTGTAGAATCTGCTATTATATTTGCCACTGTAGTTTTTCCAGTTCCTGGTGGACCATAAAAAATCATATTTGGTATATGTTTTGATTCTATTATGTTTTTAAGTAATTTATTATCACCTAATATATGAGATTGTCCTAAAACTTCATCTAATCTTTTTGGTCTTATAAGATCTGCAAGAGGTTTCATATTATCACCTTTTCTAAAAAATTAAGGATATAAGAAAATTCTTATATCCTTACATACAATAATATATCATCACCTATAACATATCAATTATTATCATTATCATTTTATTTTTATTTTACTCTATCTCTTTACATACATATTTAGAAGTCATAAGTTTTAATATGCCTCCATAATTAAGATCAAACTTTACTTTATCTCCTAGTTTATATTCATCCTTACTATCAGTTAAATCTACAATTAAATGATCACTACTTTGACCTATTATATTTATATTTTCATCAACAGTTATTAAATCTTCTATATCTATATCTTGTTTTCCTATAGCACATATCCCTCTTTTTCTTTTTCCTTTATCAATAAAAGTAGGTTTTCTACCAAAAGCATCCAAACCTATTTCCCCTATAGGTATCGAAGGTTTTTCTCTTATCTCTATTAATTCAGTAATTAATTGAAATACATCACTATGGGTTCCTTTGATTAGATTGCCATATGCTGTTTCTCTACCTAATATTAATGATTCACCAAGTCGCAATTGATTTATTTGAGCAGGCATATCATTTTTTTCTAATAAATGTAGTGAAGAAGAATTCCCTCCAGATAATATTTCTATATTTAGTTTAAATTTTTCCTCTATGTTTTCTTTTATTTCTGATAATCTCTTAAGATTATCATTGGTAGGTATGACGCCACCATGGCAAGTTAGATTAGTACCAAGTCCCACTAACTTTATACCTTTTAGTTCTATTATATCCTTAATTAGTTCATAAACTTCTGATTCCTCAAATATACCTTCCCTTAAATCTCCCAGATCTATCATAAGTATAATCTTGTGAACCTTTTCTTTTTCTAATGCAACTTCTGATAACTTTTTTATAGTTAGAAGCTCTGAGTTTAAAGACATATCAGCATAATCCACTATCTTTTCAACTTCTGAAAGCATAGGTAACCTGAGCATTAGTTTAGGTAAGGGAATATCTTTAAATAACTCTAGATTTTCTATTCTAGAATCAGCTAAAAATTCTATCCCTCCTTCAATCAATATATTAACTAGTTCAGAATTACCTGAAAAAACTTTTGTAACTCCTCCTGGAATAATTCCTTGTCTCTTACATATATCTACTAATATCTCAACATTTTCTTTTAATTTATTCTTATTAATTGTGATTTTTGGATAAGTCATATCTTACTCCTTTATATATTCATATTTAGACTTTTCTTAAGTAATTTAATGGCAGCCAAAGGATATTCTATAGATAAAACACCTAATGATGCCATAATATAATCATTATCAATTAAAATCAAAGCCTCTTGATTTGGAAATAAATCATTACCTTTATTGCTTTTTGCAATTGATTCCATTATTTCCATACTTTTTGGAAGTCTGCTTAGGGCTCCACCAGTACCAATAATATATTTTATATTTGTTAAATCCTTGCCTTCTGCTACAGTTTTCTTGCCTGAATCTCCATATAAGGATCTAAATTTCCCAGCATGTCTTTTTACAGAAGTAATTACAGCTTCTTTTGTAAGTTCCCCTACAAATCTTTTTTCTATATCAGATTCTGGTATAGGTTTATGATTTTTAATTAATTCTTCCAATTGTTCTTTTGTAATAGCTAGTTGTTTAGTTAAATTATCCTTACCTATTCTTTCCACTATATTTTTCATGTTTATATAAACCCCTAAATCACCTTCTACTGTTCTTTTAGCTATTGGTTCAGGGCTTATCAGAATTCTATTTACTTCTTCACTTCCTTCTGTAACAGAATGAAGGTCTGTTGTAGCTCCTCCTACATCAATAGTTATAATGTCACCTACATGTTCTTTTAAGAGCTTAGATGCTTCCATAACTGCTCCTGGTGTAGGCATAATATGACCATTTACCATATCCTTAACTTTTTCCATTCCTGGAGCATGGATTATATGTTCTTCAAATACATCTTGAATAACTTTTCTTGTAGGTTCTATATTTAAAGTATCTATCTTAGGATATACATTTTCTATAATATATAACTTACCTGGATAATCTTCAAATATTAATTTTATTTCCTCATCATTTTCAATATTCCCAGCATATATTACAGGTACATCTAAATTTAATTCTGAAATTTTTTCTGCATTGAAAATCGCAGTATCACGTTCACCATAATCCACTCCACCTGCAATAAGTATAATATTAGGATTTATTTCTTTTAACTTTTTAATATCAGTCCTTCTAAGTTTTCCTGCAGTTATTTGATGTATATTTGCTCCAGCCCCAAGAGCTGCTTCTTTTGCAGCTCTTACTGTCATGTCATATACCAAGCCATGAACAGTCATCCTAAGGCCCCCAGCTGCTGAGCTGGTTGCAATTAATTTGTCATATTTTAATTCTTTTATATTCAAATTTTTCTTTAAATCAATTATTGCATTATTTACTCCAATATTCACATCATTTTCTGCAACCGTTGTAGCAGATTGACCCTGACCAATAAACTCAGGATTTTCACTGAAAATATTATTAAATGCATTTATTACTGTGGTAGTAGAACCTATCTCAGCAACTAAAACATTAATTTTCATTACTTTTCATTCCTTTGTCTTCTTTTCTTTACTAGAGCTGTAGCAACATTTATTCCTTTGGTGCCCCTTCCAAAACCTGCATCCATACCATTTTTCTCTGCAATTTCTGGTGTTACTTGAGTTCCACCTGCTACTATAACAATATTTTCCCTTATACCTTTTTCTATTGCTAAGTCATTTATAATTTTCATATTTTTATAATGTACATTATCATGACTTATTATTGTTGAAACAAGTATTGCATCAGCATTTAATTCTATAGCGGCATCTACAAGCTTTTCTACGGGAACTGAAGTTCCAAGATAATTAACATTTATACCATATTTTTCTATGCCACCATGTTTTATATCTATTATCTCTCTTAAACCAACTGAATGCTCATCTTCTCCAACTGTTCCTGCTACAATAGTCATAGGATTATTTTCTATATCTTCTCTAATTTCTTCATCAGTCATTACTTTAGGTTTTGGAGGTATTACTAATTTATCTAAATCAATAGAAAAATCTACCTTTCCTTTTATCTCTACTCTCGTACCTTCAGCTTCTTGCATAATTTCTTTGTGAATTACTTCAACATCAAGTAAACCCATCTTTTTACCAATTTCTATTGCTGCAAATTCTGCTGTTCTTTCATCTATTGGTAAGAATAGTGTGGTTTGTACTATTCCATCACCCTTCCATTCCATTTCAGGTTTTATCTTACTTGATTCCCTTAGCTCTTCAGTTTCAGCAAGTCTTAAGTTAACATTGTCATTTTCATCTAATTCATCGATATAAACAATTTTATCCGAATCCTTTAATGTATCTCCACCTATTAATTTTGATGGATCTTCAATTGCACTTTCATCATATTGCTTAATATTATTATAACCAAAGAATGCAGTAACTGGTGCCATATAATCTTTATCTCTTTCAAATATAGCTCCTTCACCAATTCCACCATCTATTTTTCTTGCTATTCCATCACCATTTCTTTCAGGATACTCTCCAGAATCTACAAAAAATCCTTGCTCTACTGCATTGAAATATCCTCCTACTTCTAGTATTTCTTCCATAAACAATATTGCTCTTTCTTTTAATTCACGTACCTTATCAGCAAGTTCACCTTTATCTCTTTTAAGCTCAATCATTTCCATTAATCCATCCATACCTACAAGAGCTTGTTTGGCAGTATCAGTACCTTCAATGTTGTATATATGCCAAGGTACATTTCTACCTTCATCAGGTGTTATAGTAGATTGTATTTCTGCTCTAGTTAATTTTGATATTAGTAGGTTTAATGTATGAGTAACTGTTGCTTCTCTTGTTGAAGATCCCATATATTTTGTATTTTGTTGTGCTCTCATTTTATATTCACTAAATAACTCTCTAAGTGCTACTGCATAAGGTAAATCTAATCTCATACTAGGAGCAGGTGGAGCTGTTGGTGGTACTGTAGATAAGGCAATATCTTCTTTTTTCATTCCAGATTTTACAGAAAATATAGAATTAATTGCATGCTGAACCATGAGTTCTGGCATTACCTTCCAAGCTTCTCTTGCTGTTGCATTAGCATTATGTGCACCATCTATCTGCACAATACCTGAATGTGCCATTACACATTTAGCATTTGCTGCATCTACAAAAGACCTAACCATATTTATATTTCTATATAATACATTATATTGCGGATCTTGATGCGCTCCATTTACTCCTTCTTCTGCAAACATAACTGCTATTTCAGGTCCCGAAACACCACTTACATATGAATGATAATTTATAGGTCTACCCACTTCATCTTCTATTATATCTAGTGCTTTTCTTTGAGCTCTAACTTGTTTTCTTGTTATAGGTATTCCACCAATACCTTGTGGTGTACCTTCAATCAAACCATCAAAATGACTTTGTCCTGCAGTTCTAATAACCATAAGATGATCAGCTCCATGCCATGCTGCCATTCTCATTCTTCTAATATCATCTTCAAATCTTCCAGAGGCTATTTCTGTAGTTATTATATTGGTAGGTTGAGGGTCAATATCATTAAAATAATGGGCTGATGGTAAGGGTTGACTTTTATCAAGGCTTTCTGAGCTATCATAATATTCAAATTGACCTATTTTTCTTTTTTCACCTGTGCCTTTTCTCCAAGTCCAACCTCTTCTTCTTGGTCTATATTTATCCAAGTCTTTTAATATCTCTTCTATGTTTAATCTTTCATTAGTTTTAATGTTCACTTCTTCCACCTCCATTAAATAATTCTATGGCCCTATCCCAAAGTTCTCCATCTAATAGTTTAAGTCCTGTTTCTCTTATTTCTAAATTTTTATCTTTTGATAGTTTGTATAATACATTTCCTGCGCCTTTTCCCATAAGACCTCTATCTATAACTCCTTCAACTATTGCCTTTGATTCTATACTAGAAAATCCCATTCTCATAATTACAGATCTTTCTATAGAAGGAGTTGTATTCTTTTTAGCTAAATCAACTACTGGATCCATTATTTTTTCAGCTAATTCCCAAAATTTACTTTCAAGTTCTGATTCAGATAAATCAGCTAAATGCTTTCTTCTTTCTTTAAAATCATCGTTTCTTTTCATATAATATACCTCCAATTAATTATTCTTTAAATCATCTATTGTCTTTTCTACAAATTCTTTACTTGCCTTTGTATCTTTAGCTAAAAACTCTATATCTTCTTGTGTAATTTTAATGTTTTCATTGTTTTTTATACAGTTTTTGATATATGATTTCTTTATTTTTTCTAAATCTAAATCACGTGCTTTTATAAGCGATGGATCTTTAGGTAAAATTATATTTTCTCCTGGTATTTCATCTTCTGGATTTCCAACCTTTATATCCACACCATTATCTTTAGCAAATGATAATTGAGGATTTATATGTTTTCCAGCTCCAGTATATTCTGTCTCTTGAACTACAATTATCTTATCTTCATCTAATTCCTGTGCTAATGAAAATGCAGCTGCTAAGGATGTGTTTCCAGCAGGTCCTCTTTCAAGTCCTTCAATTTGTGCTAAGGCTTCAGTTATATAAAATACTTCACCTTGATTTACAGTTACATATCTATCCATATACCTAAGAGGTCTAGCTGCAGAACGTGGTACATCTGATCTATCAGGCCAAGTTGCAAAAGGTATTCCAAATCCAGTATGGCCTGTAGTAAATGATTTCTTATTAAACTCTGTGTCACTTGCCATATGAAGCCCTTTTAAGTTTACACTTGCTCCTATTACTTCTACATCATCTGCACCTGCTTTTATAAGGCCTCTTGCCGTTCCTGTAAGGTTTCCACCTCCAGCATTGGTTGCAACCACCACATCTGGATCGCGTCCTTCTAGTTCTCTAAATTGCATTGCAATTTCATATCCTAGTGTTTCAACTCCAGCTATACCAAATGGAGTATAAAGTGAAGCATTAAAATATCCAGTTTCTTCTAATAGTTTTAGAAATATATAAAAGAGTTCAGGCCCTACAGTTAGTTGTAATACTTCTGCACCATATGCTTCACACTTTCTAGCCTTTTCTACTATTTCTGGTTGTCCCTTACCACGAGAATCATAACATTCTTGTACTATTATACATTTAAGTCCAAGCATAGCAGCTTGACTTGCTACTGCTGCTCCATAATTTCCACTTGTAGCTGCTATAACGCCTTTATATCCATTTTTCTTTGCATGATAAACACTAGTTGCAGCACGTCTTGCTTTGTAGCTTCCAGAAGGATTTGAGGCTTCATCTTTTATAAATATTCTAGCACCCTTTCCACTAGGTGCAAATTTTCTTGCAAGCTTAGTAATATTTTTAAGTTCCAAAAGAGGAGTATTGCCAACACCTGTTTCTTTTTGCGCTTTTTGAATTTCAGATAAATCATAACCTGTTTTATGCATCATATCTTCATAATCAAAACGTATTCCTTCAGTTTCAAAAACTTCATAATCTATACCTACAGCCTTTTTCATTATTTCATTTTTTCGGCTCATAACGCCTTCATAACTCATATCTTTATTCATTATCTTCACCTTCTTCTAAAATACTTCTTAATTGTCTACCTATATATAATAGTTCAGGAACAGATTTCCCATAACTATGACTATAATATGGATCAACTTCTAATAATTCTCCTTTTATTTTTCTACCTATATAAGTTTCAACCTCTACATCATCACCTATTTCAGCTTCTTTCTCTAATAGAAATCCTTTATCCCACATTTCAAGAGGTACTTTTTTCGTATCATCTGGTACTTGTTGTGCTCTTTCATTAGCTTCTAGCACTACATTATATATTCTTACCCATTCACCTTTTTTTGCCATCTCTCATATCCCTACTTTCTTATTAATTTTCTCATATCACCCATAATTGCTCTTGGAACAGGTAAATCAAGCATAGTTTTAAGTCCACTATGAGCATTTATAACATGTGGAATCATATTTACACACATTGCAATTGTTCCAAGTCCGCCTTCAACTTCTGGATTTATTGCCATATTAATTTCTGGTGTACCTTTTATTCTTATATAATCTCCAGTATTAGTTCCTTCCATTTCAGGTTCTATTTGTTGAGGATGCTTCATATCAATTTTCACTTCTCCATCTACATATCCTTGTCCTGTCATATTAACACCAGCCACATCTCCTGCTTTTGCAAAACCATGAGGAGCTTTTCTATCTACACTTGTTACTATTGGTTTCATTTGTTGTTCAAATTTTTCTACAGGCCAACCTATAGCATCACCAATCATATGGATGGATTCTTTAAAACCAACATGACCTGCAAGTGTTCCTTCTTTTACTCCCTTTTCAAATTCATCTACCTTTATTCCAACGCCTTGCTCTTCCATAACAACTGCTCCAAATGGTGAAAGACTGTTAACTCTCTCTGCTTCAATATGCTCTACATCAGTCATAGCACCAGTAAGACAAACCACTAATAAATCCATAATCAAACCAGGATTGATACCAGTACCTAAGACGGATACATTGTTTTCTTTTGCAATAGCATCTAATTTTTCAGCTAATTCTGGATTCTGAGCGCTAGGATAAGCCATTTCTTCAGCAGTAGAAATAACATTTATTTTATTTTCCATTAATAATTTTAATTTTGAAAACGTTTTTTCAGTGTATGAATCAGTTGCAACCAAAGCAATATCTGGATTTGTGTTCATTACTTCTTCAATATCTGAATTTATTAATACATCTGGATGATCTCCTCTTTCAATATTCATTATCTCAAATATACTTTTTCCATTCTTACTTCTATTGCATACTCCTACAATTTCTACTCCTTTTTTATTTAATAACATTTTTGCCATTCCACTACCCATAGCACCAAAACCCCATAACATTACTTTTACTTTTTCCATTGAATGCACCTCCATAATTTTTACTATTATTATATACTTGCAATATCCTTGCCAACTATATTTAAAAAATATAAGCTATTAATTTGAGTAAATTCAATAGGCAGGCAATTTTTAATATTATAAATATTTATACATCAACATAAACGCCCATATATTTGCATGATGCATGCAAATATATGGGCTTTTACTTTTCTATTTTATATTTTTTAATCTTATGTTGAAGTGTTTGTCTTTTTATATTTAATATTCTTGCCGTTTTAGAAATATTATAATCATGTTCCCATAATTTATTCTTTATTATTTTCTTTTCAATGTTATTAATAGTATCAGTTAATGAATCTTTTATTTCAATATTGATATTCTTATCTTCTCTTTTTCTGATATTTTTAAAATTAACTATATAGTCAGGAAAATGATCAATTGTAAGTACATGTTCATCCGTCTCTACAAAATTCATTGCACCTTCTATCATGTTTTCAAGCTCTCGTACATTGCCTGGCCAACTATAATTATCAAATAATTTCATAACATCCCTAGATATCATCCATATATCTTTGTCTAATTTCTTGTTAAACTTTCTTAAAAATTCATCTATTAACAAGTTTAAATCTTCTATCCTTTTACTTAAAGAAGGAATATCAATATATATTACATTTAACCTAAAATATAAATCTTTTCTTAAATTTCCTTCTTCTATTGATATCATAGGAGGTCTATTTATTGTAGCAATTATTTTTACATCAATAGGGATATCTTTTATGCCTCCAACTCTTCTAACATATCCTTCTTGAAGAACTCTTAATAATTTTGATTGTAATAAAATACCCATAGAATCAATTTCATCAAGCAAGAGTGTTCCTCCATCTGCCTGTTCAAATAATCCTGGTCTATCAATCGCCCCTGTAAATCCTCCCTTTGAAGTTCCAAATAATAGTCCTTCTAAAAGTTGTTCAGGCAGTGCCGCGCAGTTTTGAGCAATAAATGGTTTATTTTTTCTTTTTCCAGAATAATGAATACTCTGAGAAAACAATTCCTTTCCTGTACCCGTTTCACCATATATAAGTACTGAAGATGAAGAATTTGAAGCTTTTTTTGCTATTCTTATAGCTTTTTTAATAGGCTCAGATTTTCCTATTATTTGATCGAAAGTGTAATTTTTTGTTTTATATTTAGTATTGCTTTTAGAATTATCATTTAATTCATTTCTTAATTCTATTAATTCTTCAGATAGCTTTTTTATTTTAGTTACATCTTTGCCAATTTCTAATGCTCCTATTAAATCATCATCATTAAATAGAGGAATAGTTGTATTCACTGAAGTTATCTTTTTGCCTTTATAATTTAAATATGTCTGACTTCGATTTACAATTGGTCTTCCATTTTTCATAACCGTTAACAAAGTACTTGATCTTTCATCTAAAGAAGGAAATATATCTAATATTTGCTTTCCTAAAACATTTTGAGGTTCTATACCTTCAATTTTTTCCATAGATTCATTATATAAAATAGTTCTTCCATCTTTATCTATCACATGTATTCCTTCATCTAAGTATTCTAAAATATTTTTTAAAATTATATCATTTATTTTCATACTATCATCCCTTTATTTCTTTTGAAGTGGAAGTGTTATTTTAAATTCCGTACCCTCATTTTTCTTGCTATTAATTTTTATTTTACCATTAAATTGGATTACAATATGCTTTACTATAGCAAGTCCAAGTCCAGTTCCTACTATTTTTTTTGTTCTTGATTTATCAACCCTAAAAAATCTTTCAAACACCCTATCAATATATTCTTTTTCAATACCTATGCCATTATCTTTTATTTTAAAAATTAATTCACTTTTATTAGAATATGCAGTTACTATTATCTTTCCATTATTCTTTGTATATTTAATTGAGTTTTCTATTAAATTTATCAACATTTGTTTTAACCAACCATTATTTCCATAAATATATGGTAGGTTTTCATTCGATTTATTTATTATACTAATATTTTTATTATCTGCTAGTTCATATAAAAATTCTATTACTTCTTCTATAGTTTCATTAGGATTAATTTTTTCTTTTTTAATTTTATTTTGTCTATTTTCTATATCTGTTAGAATACTTAAATCTTCAATCAAAGTATTGAGTCTTGAAGTTTCTTCATCTATAATATTTAAAAATTTATCCCTTGTATTTTCATCATTTACAGCACCTGATTTTAAGGTTTCAACAAATCCTTTTATTGATGTAAGAGGAGTTCTAAGTTCATGACTTACATTTGCTACAAAGTCTTTTCTCATAGTTTCAAGCTTTCTCATTTCCGTTATATCTTCTAATATTATTAGAGTTCCCATTTTCCTACTTGGATTATCTTTATATATTATTGGATTAGTATATACTTTTAAAATATTAGTAAGAGGATGATTTATTTCAATTTCTATAATTTTTTCACTATTTTCTTCAAATAAATTTTCTATATATTTATTTAATTTAGCATTTTCTATAATTACAAATAAACTTTTACCTTTAATCTTATCATTTTTTATAGAAAACATTTTTTCTGCAGAAGGATTAGTATACATAATATTATTATTGTTATCTAATGCAATAATACCATTTGACATACTTTTAAGTATTGCTCTTAAATTTGTATTACTATTTTTTAATTCTTCTATTTTTTGACTTAATTCAATACTCATGATATTGAAACTTTCAGCAAGTATGCCTAATTCATCATCACTTTTAAATCTAATTTTTTCACCGTAATTACCTTTGCTAATATTCTTTGTTGCTTTAGTGAATTCTTCTATTGGATAAGTTATTCTATTTATATATCTGATTGCAAGTATCATTGCTATAAAAAGACCTGTTAAAGCAGAAATTATAATATTTATATATATTTTTTTAGTGTATTCATTGATATATTCTAATGGAAGAGATAGTCGTATAACAGCTACATCTAAATTTTCTTTATAAAAAGGTATAGCTACATAATACATTTTTGCTCCAATGGAGTTACTATATCTTTCACTTATTCCTATTTGATCATCTATAGCTTTTTTGATTTCTGGTCTATTTAGATGATTTGTGAGTTCTTCTAAATCAGCATGAGAATCACCTATAACATCACCATTATTATTTATTATTGTTATTCTACTATCTATTTCTTTACTATACGTTTTAGCTATTTTATCTAAATATATATTCTCATTAGGTGTATTTTGCAGAAAAGTACTAATTAATTTAGAATTTGAAATCATTCTTTCTTCTATATTATTGATATAATTGTTTTTAATTAAACTTAAAGATAAAGTACCGGTTGTTATTACACCAATTAAAATTAAAATGGAAAATATTATAAAGACTCTTTTTTTCATATATATCTCCTTATTTTATCTTATATCCTACACCTCTAATAGTTTCTATAGTATCATTTGATAGATTCATTTTTTTTCGTAAATGTCTTATATGAACATCTACAGTTCTAGTTTCTCCATAAAAATCATAGCCCCAGATTTTATCTAATAAATAATTTCTAGATAAAACCTTTCCTTTATTTTGAGATAATAATTTTAAAAGTTCAAATTCTTTTAGTGTTAAATCTATAATTTTTTCATCTACTTCTACTTGGTAACTTTCAGTGTCAATTGTAATGTTTCCTACCTTTATTATAGACTTTTCAGTATTATCTTTACTATTAACTCTTCTTAATACCGCTTTAACTCTAGCTATTAATTCTCTAATATTAAATGGTTTTGTTATATAATCATCTGCACCTATTTCTAACCCTAATACTTTATCAGTTTCTTCTCTTTTTGCTGTTAACATTATTATAGGAATATTTTCTGATTGCTTGTTTCTTTTTAATTTTTTGCATACTTCTATACCATCTAGTATAGGAAGCATGATATCTAAAAGAATTAAATCTGGATTCTCTTCTATTGCTTTAGTATAAGCTTCATTGCCATCGAAAGCAGTTATAATATCGTAACCATTATTTTTCAGATTATATTTTATTAGCTCCACAATATTTTCTTCATCATCTACTACTAATATTTTTTTATAAATCATATAAACTCACCTACCTTTTAATGTTTAAATACATTATAATTTATATAGTTAACTTTGTCGAATGAGTAGTATAATTTAATAATTTATTCTTTTTCCATCAACCATATATATTATTCTCTCACATATATTAGTAGTGTGATCTGCAATACGTTCAATATGTCTTCCCACAAATAATAAATCTATTACTTGATACATTATTTGTTTTTTTTGTGTTAATATTTCTAATAACTCTCTATATATATATCCATAAATATCATCTACAATATCATCCATTCTTGCAGTTTCTTTTGCTAATTCTACATCTTTTTTAATAAAACTCTCTAAACTTTTTTTAATCATTTCTTTAGATATATTAGCCATTTTAGGTATATCAACTAAAGGTTTTATATATTTTTCTTTGCTTAATTTCTTGCTTATTTTAGCAATATTAACTCCATTATCTCCTATTCTCTCAATATCAGTAATTATTTTAAGAATAGCACTAATTTCTCTTAAATCTTTTGCCATAGGTTGCTGCAATACTATAAGTTCTAAACATTTCTTTTCAATAATGATTTCCATGTTATCTATGTCTTTATCTAATTCAATTGCTTTATCTGCTAATTCTATATCCTGATTTAATAAGGATTCAATTGACATCTCAATTAATTGTTCTGATTTTTCTCCCATTTCAAGTAATAAATTATTTAAATGCTTAATCTCTTTATCAAAATATTCTCTCATATATATCCTCCCTATCCAAATCTACCTGTAATATAATCTTCAGTTCTTTTATCTTGTGGGTCAGAAAAAATTCTAGATGTTTCTTTATATTCTATTAATCTTCCCATTAAAAAAAATGCAGTATTGTCAGAAATTCTAGCAGCTTGTTGCATAGAATGAGTTACTATTATTATAGTATATTTATTTTTAAGTTCTTCTATTAAGTCCTCTATCTTTGCAGTAGCAATTGGGTCTAATGCAGAAGTTGGCTCATCCATTAATAATACATCTGGTTTCATTGCAAGAGCTCTAGCTATACATAGCCTTTGCTGTTGGCCTCCAGATAATGACAATGCTGAAGAATTCAATCTGTCTTTTACTTCTTCCCAAAGTGCTGCATCCTTTAAGCTGTCTTCTACTATTTTATCTAATTCCTTTTTATTTTTAATACCATGTCTTTTAGGTCCAAATATGATATTTTCATATATAGATTTGGGGAATGGATTAGGTTTTTGGAAAACCATTCCTATCTTTTTTCTAAGTTCTACTACATCTACCTGTGAATTGTATATATCTTTATCTTCATATATTATTTCTCCTGTATGTCTTGTTTCATCAATTAAATCATTCATACGATTTAAGACCCTAATAAATGTAGATTTCCCACAACCAGATGGCCCAATAAGAGATGTTACTTTTTTTTCTTCTATTTTTATATTTATATCCATTAAAGCTTTAAACTCACCATAATAAAAATCTAAATCTTTAACTTCAATTTTTTCAACACTCATTATATTCCTCCATTCTATCCTTTAATTCTATCTTGATATTTATTTCTAAGAATTATAGCAATTGAATTTGCTCCTAATAATAATACTAATAAAATAATTATTGCCCCTGCTGCTAAATCATGAAATTCTGATTGAGGCATCGTAGACCAATTATAAATTTGAATAGGCAATGTAGAAAATTGATCTAATATACTTTCTGGAGTAAACGCAATAAAAGTAACAGCGCCAACCATTATCAAAGGTGCTGTTTCACCAAGTGCTCTAGCAATTGCTAAAATAGCTCCCGTTAATATTCCAGGCATTGCATAAGGAAGTACTATCCCTCTTACTACTTGCCATTTAGTAACCCCTAATGCATATGCTCCATGTCTTAATTCTCTTGGAACAGCTTTAATCGCTTCTTGAGAGGAAACTATTATAATTGGTAATATTAAAAGTGTTAATGTTAAGGACCCAGCCAAAACACTTCTTCCAAATCCTAAAATATCAACAAATATTCCAAGCCCTAATATACCAAATACTATTGATGGAACGCCTGCTAAATTAGAAATATTCAATTTTATAATCTTAGTCAAAAATTTTTTATCATCTGCATATTCTTCTAAATATATTGCAGTTCCTACACTTATAGGAAATGAAAATAAAATAGTAAGTCCTATAATCCACATACTTCCAATAAGTGGCGCTTTTATACCTGCTTTTTCTACAAATCTAGAAGTGAAATTAGTCAAAAACCCTATATTTATCCATCTTAACCCATCTTTAAATGTATCAAACAATAATACCGCTAATATAATTAATCCAAATAATGTAGCAGAAAATACTAATATATGAAAAATCTTATTTATTAATCTTCTTTTTTTCAAATTACTCATTAATATTCCTCCCTATATTTCTTTATTATCATTCTTGCTATTATATTCATTAATAGAGTAAGTAAAAAAAGTAGCATGCCTACAGCAAATATAGTCTTATATATAAGTCCTCCATGTGTTACATCCCCCGAAGCGACTTGTACAATAAATGCTGTCATAGTTTGTACACCTTCAAGTGGGTTTAAAGTTAAGTTTGGACTTGAACCTGCTGCCAAAGTTACTATCATTGTTTCACCAACAGCTCTAGAAATTGCAAGTACAAACGAAGAAATTATACTAGATAACGCTGCGGGGATAACAACTTTAGTTGATACTTCAAATTTAGTTGAACCAAGAGCATATGCTCCTTCCTTTATTTCTTTTGGTACAGATCTCATTGCATCCTCACTTAGGGAAGAAATCATAGGGATTATCATAATTCCCACTGCAATACTAGCGCTTAATGCATTAAATACATTTATGCTTGGAAAAATATTTTTTAATATTGGGGTAATAAATGTAAGCGCAAAATATCCATATACTATAGATGGAATTCCTGCTAATATTTCTAATAAAGGTTTAACGATTTTCCTAGTTTTTTCTGAAGCATATTCACTTAGATATACTGCACTACCAAGTCCTATCGGTATTGCAAATATACTTCCATATAGAGCAATCATTACCGTTCCTAAAACTAATGGTATTACTCCAAACTTAGGATTCGCAAACAAAGCTGTCCATTCTGTTCCTAACAAAAAATCAGCTATAGGTATTTCTCCAAAAAATGCTATAGTTTCTTTGGATAAAATAGCCACTATCCCTATAGTAGTTAAAACAGATATTGAAGCTAAAGCTAATAGTATTTTTGAAATAATTTTTTCTTTTATTTTTCTTTTTTTCTTTGTTTTATTTTTCTTTTTAAAGAAAAAATATTTATCATTTGAATTTATCAAATTAACCCTCCTCATTTCAAGTAACTACTTTAAATTTATTATAGTATATTAAAATTCATTTATTGTTTTGCTAAGGTTAATTGAATGTTAAATCTATGTAAAATAATAAATTAAAAAACAATCATATTGCTAAGCAATATGATTGTTTTTTAATTTATTATTACTTTAATTTATTTAATTCTTTTTCATAATTTTCTTCTGATAGACCTACATAACCCGTGCTAGGTACTATTTCAGGAGCGTTTTCTATATAATAATCCACAAAAGAGTTTATTTGTTTTTTATTAGTATAATGATCTTTATTTACATATATAAATAACGGTCTGGATAAGGGAGTATACTCTCCTCCTTCTATTGTTTCAGGAGTTGGTTCTACACCATTAATTTTTAAAGCTTTTAATTTATCCTTATTTTCTTCATAATAAGCATATCCAAAATATCCCAATGCATATTCGTCACCTGATATGCCTTGTACTAATACATTGTCATCTTCACTTGCAGTGAAATCAGTTCTTATTGCGCCGCCTTCTCCATTAACTGCTTCTGTAAAGTAATCAAATGTACCTGAATCAGTTCCTGGACCATACAATTTAATTTCTTCTTCTGGCCATTCAGAATTTACATCGCTCCACATTTTAACTTTACTATCTGGAGCCCATATTTTATTTAAATCTTTTATAGTAATATCTTCTACCCAATCATTATTTGAATTTACTACTACAGATATGCCATCAAGAGCAACTTTTAATTCTTCAAATTCAACATCATTTTCTTTTGCTTTATCAGCTTCTTCATCTTTAATAGGTCTTGAAGCATCACTTATACTTGTCTCTCCTACGGTAAATCTTTTCATTCCTCCACCAGTACCTGATACTACTACAGTTACTTTTACATCAGGATTTTCTATTTGAAACTCTTCTGAAATAGCTGCAGTTATAGGATAAACAGTAGATGAACCATCTATTTCTATATCCCCATTTAACCCTTGATTTGATTTATCATTTTCTGATGTTTCAGATTTATCATCTCCACAAGCAGCAAATACTGATACTGATACTAATAGTAATAGTGCTAAAATTATTACTTTGAAATTAATTGTTTTTTTCATTTAATAACTCCTCCTAAAATTTATTTTCTATCTTACACATAGAATTATAACAACATTTACTTCCTTATATGTTGTCTTAGAGTTAAGACAATGTTAAGTAAATGTTAATTAGGAAGTTGTTAAATTTATTTTTCATCAAGTAGTTTTTTTAATTCATCCATAAAGGTATTTATATCTTTAAATTGTCTATATACTGATGCAAATCTTACATATGCTACTTCATCTTTATCTTTTAATTTTTCCATAATCATTTCTCCAATTTTTCTAGTTGATATTTCTTTCTCCATAGAATTGCTAATATTTTTTTCTATATCATTAACTATCTTTTCCATCTCTTCAACTGAAACTGGTCTTTTTTCACATGCTCTTATAATACCATTTAAAACCTTATTTCTATTATAAGGTTGTCTTGTTCCATCTTTTTTTATTACTACAATTGGTATTTCTTCAATTTTTTCATATGTAGTAAACCTTTTATTACATTTAGAACATTCCCTACGTCTTCTTATAGCATGACCTTCTTCTGTAGGTCTAGAATCTACAACCTTAGTTTCGTAATATTCACAATAAGGACATATCATATAATCATCTCCAAACTTTCACTTTTAAATATATTATAATTTATATCTATGGTTTTGTCGAATAACATATAAAAATCTCAGGAAATTCCTGAGATTTTTATATTAATTATTTAATTTATATCTGAATATAAGTGTAGCCTTTCCTTTTCTTTCTTTTACATCACCTTTTAGAATTTCAACATTTTCTCCGGTTTTGAGTTCTATAGTGCTTCCTTCTAAAGCTTTGAAAATTTTTCTTACTTCTTCAGATTTTTCAAGTTCTACATCTTCTTTAACGCCCCAGGCGCTTGCAAGTACACTTGCCATATCTCAAGTATCACATGCCTCTATTTTTCTTTGTTCTATTGATTCTTTTATTACATCCTTTAAAGCCACCTCTGGCTCTTTTCCATATGGAAAACTCATTTATTTTCCTCTTTCTAATCTTCTAGCAGCTATTACTGTGTTATAAATTAGCATGGTTATTGTCATAGGTCCAACTCCACCTGGTACTGGAGTAATAAATCCATTTAGTTTATTGACACTATCAAAATCTACATCTCCAACTAATTTTCCATCAACTCTATTTATACCTACATCTATAACTATAGCTCCATCTTTTACCATATCAGATTTCACAAAATTCGCCTTTCCTATAGCTGCAATAAGAATATCTGCTTCTTTAGTGATTTCTTTTAAATTTTCTGTCTTAGAATGACATATTGTAACAGTTGCATTTTTTTCTAATAGTAATAATGAAATTGGTTTTCCTACAATATTACTTCTACCAAGTATAACTGCTCTTTTTCCTTCTATATCAATGTTTTCACTTTCCATAAGCTTGATAATTCCATGAGGAGTACAAGGTATAAATGTATCTTCTCCTACTAATAGTTTACCTGCATTTATTGGATGAAAGCCATCTACATCTTTATTTGGAGAAATCTTTTCAATCACCTTTTTTTCATCTATATGATTTGGTAGAGGTAATTGAACAAGTATACCATGAATAGTTTCATCATTGTTTAATTTATCAATTAAATTAAGTAATTCTTCTTCTGAAACATCTCCATCTAAGGAATGAACTTCTGATTTCATTCCAAGTTGTTTACATGCTTTATCCTTACTCTTTACATAAGTTTTAGATGCTGGATTATCTCCAACTATTATAACACTTAGTCCTGGAGTAATTCCTTTTTCTTTTAACTCATCTATTTCATTTTGTAATTCTTCTCTTATTTTTTTTGAAACTTCTTTTCCATTTATAGTTTGCAAGTTAACACCACCTAATCTAGTTCCATTTTAATTTTAAGTTTCTTGCTGCCCTAACTTCATCCACTCTTCTAACTGGAGCACTATGAGGAGCTTCTTTTAAAAGTTGAGGATTTTCTTGTGCTTCTTTAGCTATTTTATTCATAGCATCTATAAAGTTATCTAGCGTTTCTTTGCTTTCTGTTTCTGTAGGTTCTATCATTAAAGCTTCTTTAACTATCAATGGGAAGTAAACAGTTGGCGGATGATATCCATAATCCATTAATCTTTTAGCTACATCCATTGTATTAACCTCTAAGCTATCTTCTTTTAATCCAGCTAATACAAATTCATGCTTACATACCGTTTTTATTGGTAAATCATAATATTCTTTTAATTTATTCATCATATAATTTGCATTTAATACTGCGGTTTCACTTACTCTCTTTAAACCATTACCTCCAAGAGCTAATATATAAGTATATGCTCTTAAGTTGACACCATAATTACCATAGAATCCTTTTATTTTGCCTATAGAATCTTTTCTATCATAGTTTAAAATAAATTTATCATCTTTCTTTTCAACTACAGGTACTGGTAAAAACTTAGCTAAATGATCTTTAATTCCAACAGCTCCACTACCAGGTCCACCACCACCGTGTGGTGTTGAGAATGTTTTGTGAAGGTTAAAATGCATTACATCAAATCCCATATCTCCAGGTCTTACTCTTCCCATAATAGCATTCATATTTGCTCCATCATAATATAAAAGTCCACCTACTTCATGAACTAATTCTGCTATTTCTTTCATATCTTTTTCAAATAATCCTAAAGTGTTAGGATTTGTAAGCATAAGTCCCGCTACTTTATCATCTAATAATCCTTTTAAACTTTCTAAATCTACTAGACCCTGATCTGAAGATTTTACTTCTACAATGTCATAACCTGCCATTGCAGCAGTAGCAGGATTTGTTCCATGAGCAGAATCAGGAACAATAATTTTTGTTTTATGAGTGTTGTTTTTTTCTTTATGATATGCCTTTATTAGCATAATACCTGTTAGTTCTCCATGGGCACCAGCTGCAGGCTGTAAGGTAACTGTATCCATTCCTGATATTTCAGCTAAATGATTGGATAAATTATACATAAGCTCTAAAGAACCTTGAACAGTTTCCTCAGCTTGATAAGGATGAATATTAGTTAAGCTATCCATACTTGCCATATCTTCATTCATCTTTGGATTATACTTCATAGTACATGATCCTAATGGATAAAAACCTGTATCAATACTATAATTTAATTGTGATAAATTAGTGTAATGTCTTACAACATCTAATTCAGATACTTCTGGTAGATCTAATTCATCTTCAATTAAATATTCATTTGGTATAAGATTTGATATATCTTTTTCTTCTACATCTATTTTAGGAAGACTATATGCCTTTCTACCCTTTTTTGATAATTCAAATATCAATTTATCATAGTTTTTCATTATAGCACCTCCAATGTAGAAACTAATTTATCTATTTCTTCTTTAGTTCTCTTTTCAGTAACAGCAAATAATAATGAATTGTTAATATCCTTATAATCCTTAGTTAGATTATAACCACCAAGAATTTTATTTTCTAATAATTTACTATTAACTTCTTCTACATCCATATCAGATTGAACAGCAAATTCTTTGAAAAATGGTTTATCAAATACAGGCTTAAATTTGCCACTTTTAGTTATTTCATCAAATGCATAATGAGCTTTTTGCAAGGATTGAGTAGCTACTTCTTTTAATCCTTGTTTTCCCATTGTTACTAAATAAATTGTGGACATGAGTGCATTTAATCCTTGATTAGAACAAATATTAGATGTTGCTTTAAATCTTCTTATATGCTGCTCTCTTGCTTGTAGTGTTAAAACAAAAGCTCTATTATCATCTTCATCTACAGTTTCTCCTACTATTCTTCCAGGTATTTTTCTAGCAAGTTTATCTTTAACTGCTAAGAAACCTAGTGTAGGCCCACCGAAGTTTAACTTATTTCCTAAACTTTGACCTTCTCCTACAACTATATCAGCTCCTATTTCTCCTGGAGACTTAAGTATAGCTAAAGAAATTGGATCAACATAAGTTATTAATTTAGCTTTTTTAGTTTTATGTGTTATTTCTTCAATTTCTTTTAAATTTTCAATTATTCCAAAGAAGTTAGGATTTTGTACTATCACACCTGCAGTAGAGTCATCTGCTATTTCCTTCAACTTCTCAGCATCAGTTACTCCATCTTTCATGTCAACTTCAACAATATCTATATCTCTAAATTTCATATAAGTTTCTACAACTTTTCTTACTTCAGGATGAACTGTTTTTGAAATTATAATTTTCTTTTTTCTAGTTACATCTGTAGCCACAAGAGCTGCTTCAGCACACGCTGTAGGACCATCATACATAGATGCATTTGATACATCCATACCAGTAAGATTAGAAATTAGTGTTTGATATTCAAAAATAACTCTAAGAGTACCTTGACTTATCTCTGCTTGATATGGAGTATAAGATGTCAAGAACTCTCCCCTTGTTGCTAAATGTCCTATTACAGAAGGTATATAATGATCATACATACCAGCACCTAAAAAACAAGTTAATTCATCAATAGTTTGATTTTTATCTCCTAGTTTTTTTAATTTATTTTTTATCTCTAATTCAGATAAAGAATCCTCTATTTTTAAATCCCTATCTAATCTCAAAGAATTTGGTATATCTTTGAATAAATCATCAATAGAGTTAGCACCTATTTCTTCTAACATTTCCTTCCTATCTTCTTTAGTACTAGGTATATATCTATGCATATTATTCCTCCTCAGCGCAGAATTTTTCGTAAGCCTTACTATCCATTAATTCATCTAATTCAGATTTATCATTTAATTTTATTTTTATAAACCAACTTTCAAATGCATCTTCATTTACAAGCTCTGGAGAATCTTCTAATTTCTCATTAATTTCAACTACTGTTCCAGATACTGGTGCTAAAATATCTGATGCTGTTTTAACTGATTCAACTACTCCAAATGACTCTTCTTTTTCAAAATCGTCATCTTCTTCAGGTAATTCTACATAAACTATTTCCCCTAAATTATGTTGTGCATGATCTGTTATTCCTATTAGAGCATTTTCACCCTCTACCTTTACCCATTCATGATCTGTTGAATAATATAAACCTTCTACTATTTTCATTAACAATTCCTCCTTAAATTTATTTTTTTGTGTTTTTATTATAAAATTTTGAACTAACTACCTTAGCTTTTGCAGTTCTTTTTCTAATTTGAATTTCTATTTCTGTATCTAATTTAGAATTAGCTATATCTACCATAGCCTTACCTATATTTTTGTTTAATGTTGGAGAGTGATATCCAGTTGTAACGAATCCAATTTTCTCTCCATCCTTTAGAACCTCATACCCACTACGTGGTATTCCCTTGCCAATCATTTCAAATCCTACTATTTTTCTTTTTAAACCTTCTTCTTTTTGCTTTTTAAGAACATCTTTTCCTATAAAGTCATCACTATCTAATTTAACAAAAAAACCTAATCCCGCTTCTAATGGTGTAATGTCTTCTGATAATTCATTACCATATAAAGGAAGATTTGCTTCAAAACGAAGTGTATCTCTTGAACCCAGTCCAGCAGGTTTTAATCCATCTTCTTTTCCTACTTCTAGTAATTTTTCAAAAACTTCTTCTATATCTTCATTTTCTAAATATACTTCAAAGCCATCTTCTCCTGTGTAGCCTGTTCTAGATACTATGGCATTTTTACCATGAATTTTCACATTTCTATCTACATAGAAAAATTTAATGCTAGATAAGTCAGTATCAGTAAGTTTTTGTAGTATTTTTTCTGCCTTTGGCCCTTGTATTGCTAGTTCAGAATATTTATCTGATAAATTATTTATTTCTACATTATAGTCATTTTTATTTTCTTTTATCCATTCATAATCTTTTTCTAAGTTACTTGCATTTACAACTAAGAAATAATGGTCATCAGCGAATTTATAAACAAGTAAATCATCTACAACCCCACCGTTTGGATATAAGAAAAATGTGTAAATAATTTGATTTTCTTTAAGTTTAGTAATATCATTTGTTGATAAATATTGTACAAAACTCTTTGCATTTTCTCCTTTGATTTCAATTTCTCCCATATGAGAAACATCAAATATCCCTGCATCATTTCTAACTGCTTCATGTTCAATGCTTAGTCCTTCAAACTCTACAGGTAATTGCCAACCATAATAGTCTGTCATCTTTGCTTTTAACTTCAGATGAGAATCATATAAAGCTGTTTTTTTTGAATTTGCCACTAAAATCACTCCCTTAAAATTTGCTTTGTGAAAAGGTTTTCAATGCCATCTAATAAAAAAGAAATATAATCGCACAATAAATATATGCCTTATATTTCTCTGTATCTTGCCTGAGAGTTTTACATTTACATGTATTTCTCCTTCGGCGTCGCTAAAGCGAACTCTCCAGAGGTTCATCAAATAACGATATTTTTGCCTGAAAGTTTCTATAAAAATTATGGCAGATTTTTATATTGCCCCATCGGCTATCTATTTAAAGATATCTCTCGCTATTATCATCTGATATTATCTCATTAATTCAATGATATAATAATTTTAATAATTTTACAATAATAGTTATTAATTTAACTTACTATTTATAATTTTAAAAATTTTTAATCATAAAAATTTTCATCCTTATATTTTGTCGAATCTAGATTTACTAATATAACTTCATTTCCTATCCTAACAATATCATTCCAATCTATTGCTATATTATTAGACTTAGTAAAAATACTCATTATCCCCCCTGTTCTTGGCATAATTATTGCTTTAATCTTAGCTTTTTCTAAATTAATTTCTATATCACTAATCATACCCAATTTAGTTCCATCTACAACATTAATAATTTCTTTTTCTGTTAATTCAGATGCTTTAATCATATAATCACCTACTTATCCTTTTATACTATATTATATAAACTTGTCTTAAAATATGCATAATAAAAAAAATTAGTATAGATTCTATACTAATTTTTTCATATGATTTAATGCAGTTTTTTCAAGTCTTGACACTTGAGCTTGAGAAATACCTATCTCTTGTGCCACTTCCATTTGTGTTTTACCTTGATAAAATCTTAAATTAACTATTAATTTCTCTCTATCATTAAGTTTCCTTATACCTTCTTTAAGAGCTATTTCTTCTAACCATAACTCATCTTCACTTTTTTCGTCACTTACTTGATCCATTACATATATAGCATCTCCATTATCATGGTATATTGGTTCAAATAAGGAAATTGGATCTTGAATAGCATCTAGTGCAAATACAACATCTTCTTTAGGTAAATCTAACTCTTTAGCTATTTCAGTTATAGTAGGTTCTTTAGAATACTTTTTTATTAATTGTTCTCTCACCTGCAATGCTTTATATGCAGTATCTTTTAACGATCTACTTACTCTAATTGAATTATTATCTCTTAAATATCTTCTTATTTCTCCTATTATCATAGGCACAGCATAGGTTGAAAATCTTACATTATGCTTTAAATCAAAATTATCAATAGATTTTATAAGCCCAATGCACCCTACTTGAAATAAATCATCAAGATTTTCTCCTCTTTTGTTAAATCTTTTTATAACACTTAATACCAATCTTAAATTACCTTGAATAAATTCTTCTCTTGCTTCCATATCCCCTTTATGAATTCTTGGTCCTCTGTCAAGAAAAAGGACAAATTAAACGTAATAAAACTATCTTCTGC
>NZ_JBQCYD010000007.1:0-50267 GCF_052088025.1 Senegalia sp. (in: firmicutes)
TATTCTCAATTAAAATGTTTCATTTTTCTCTAACAACACTAGTTGACAAAGAACCCCTTTAATCTAGATTAAAAGATGCTTAATTTTTTATTTTATATTAAATTTTGTTCTTGCAAATATTTAGCGAAGAATTTTGTTAGATTATTTGTATTTTTATATTCTATGAAAAGTTCTCCATTATCTACAGATTTCAATTCAGCTTTTTTGCTTTTAGTATTAAATTCATCACTATATAATACTCTACTTTTATTTATAGGCCAATATATATCTTTGTTTTTAGACTTAGATAATCCAAAATAATCTGGATTAGTTTTTTCAATACCTAATAATATTTCTCTAGAATTAGAATAAGCAAAGTTTTTACCTAACATATTTGCAATGTTCATTATTACTTGCCAATTTTCATATGCAACAAGTGGTTTAATAGCTTTGTTTAAACTTTGTATTTTTCTTTCTGTATTAGTAATTGTACCACTAGTTTCAGCAAATCCTACTGCTGGAAGTACTACATCAGCTTTTTTAGCAGTATCACTAATATGAGTATCTTGTACCATTAAAAACTCTAATTTTTCAAGATCTACATCACTTACATCTTCTCCAAATACTAGCAATCCTTTTATGTCTTTATTTTCAATTTTATTTTTAAAGTAATCAAATCCTTTAGCTATACCCATATCTTTAAGACCTTGACTATTGGTGTTTTGCTTTAACTGAATTATTCCATTTCTAGCTCTTGCAATATGTCCTGATACAACTGCCATATTTGCAAGTAAAATTGCTGCATCTGATGTAATAGCTTTTTCTTCAAATACTATCATAGCATTTTTAGATTTTCCATAAGCTTCTGCTATCACTCTAGCTTCTTCACTTACCTCTATGTCAACTAAATTATTTGTTAAATCTTCAAGCCCAATATAGTTATCTTTTTTTGAAACAAAACCTTGCTCAATAAGTGACTTTAATATTTCCTTCAAAAACTCTACATTATTACTTGCATGAGTAGATATGCTAGAGAGCTTTGTTAAACTTGTCTTCTCTGGACTTATTGATATTAATTTAGCCCCATTTTCTAGAGCATTTTTTATCTTAAATCCTGCAATAGGCTGTTCTTGCATTATATTTTTTTCTATTAGTAATATAGTATCTACCCCATCAAGTTCATCAAAAGTATTTGGAGATGCATCATAACCTAATACTTCTTTGATTCCACCTTCTTGGTTGTTAAAAGAACCTATATTGTCAGTTTTTAACACTTCCTTTGAAAGTCTGTGTGCTAAATATATATCTTCATTGGTATATCTATCTGAAATAGATACACCCATTGCATCATCACCATATAAAAGACCTAAACTCTGAGTTCTTTTAGCAATATATAGCATTGCTTCTTCCCATGAAACCTCTTCTAGTTCTCCATTTTTTCTAACTAAAGGATTAGTGATTCTTAAACCCATATCCTTCAAGTCAAAACCAAATCTACCTTTTGCACAAAGTAATCCATCATCAACTGATGAGTCTTTTATAGGGGTAGCTCTTGTAATCATATGACCCTTAGTGCTTAAATCCATATTACACCCTACACTACAGTGTGAACAAACTGTTGAAGTAGTTTTTGTGTTAAGAGGTACAGACTTTACTATTTTTTGTCTTTCTTGCATTGCTCCCGTAGGACACACACTAACACACATTCCACAACTTACACATTCTGATTCTTGTAAGGTCTTTCCAAATGCTGGTTCTACTTTTGTATCAAAACCTCTATCAATAAGTGCTAATGCATTAGATTTTACTACATCTTCACAAACTCTTACACATAAACCACATAATATACATTTATCTGAGTCTCTAATTATAAATGGGTGATTATCATCATTTTTCCTATTGTGCATTTCACCTTCTAATCTCTCTGGCTCTACCTTATATTCATTAGAAAACTCAAGTAGTTTACATTCAAATAAATCTCCACATCCACATTCTAAGCATCTCATGGCTTCTTTTCTTGCATCTTCTTCAGAATATCCACTTACAACTTCTTCAAAATTAGTTTTTCTTATTTCAGGATCCAATACTTCCAACCTTGGTCTGTGTTCTATTTTTCTATGGGAAAATTCTTTTACATCTACATCTTCTCTAGTAACATAAAAAGGTTTTTCATATTTAACAGCCTTACCTTCTAAATAACCATTCATAACATTTACTGCTTTTTTAGCATCTCCAATAGCTGCTATTGCTATATCTGGTCCTTTATTTGTAGCATCTCCTCCAGCAAATACACCTTCAAGATTTGTTGAAAATGAATTTTCATCTGCAGCTATAGTCCCTCTTTGTGTAAGCTCTAATTCCTCAAGCCCCTTTATATCTATCTTCTGACCAACAGCTGATATTACAGAATCTACTTCTAATATCTCAAATTCACCTTCTATTGGTATAGGTCTTCTTCTTCCTCTAGCATCTTTTTCTCCAAGTTTCATTTTTTGAAGCTTAACCTTACTTACTTTACCATTTTCACCTATTATTTCGCTAGGGCTTACTAGAAATTTGAAATTAACTCCTTCTTCCATTGCTTCTTCTATTTCAATTTCTTCTGCTGGCATTTCTGCTTGAGTTCTTCTATATAATGCATAAACTTCTTTAGCTCCAAGTCTTATAGCAGTTCTACATGCATCCATTGCTGTATTTCCGCCACCAACTACTGCTATTTTCTCTCCAGTTTTCACAGGCTTATTTAAAGTGAATTTACTTAAAAATTCTATTCCACCAATTACTCCATCTAATTCTTCACCTGGACAATTTAACTCAGTACTATTCCATGCGCCTATTGAAACATAAACTGCATCATATTTTTCTCTTATATAATCTAATTTTATATCTTTACCAATTTTTATATTTGAAAGCATTTCTACGCCCATATTTTTTATGATTTCTATTTCTTCATTTAGTACTTCCTTTGGAAGTCTATATTGTGGTATACCATATCTAAGCATACCTCCAAGTTCTGGCATTGCTTCATATATTGTAGGTTTATGGCCTTCCTTTGCTAAGAAATATCCAGCTGTAAGTCCACCTGGACCTCCACCTATAATTGCTACTTTTTTACCTGTTGAAGCTTTGATTTCTGGCATAAATTGCTCTTTGTTTCTTAAATCTACATCTCCTACAAATCTTTTTATAATAGCTATTGATACAGGCTCTTCAAGCTTATCTCTTCTACATGCTGTTTCACATGGATGAGGACACACCCTACCTATACTTGCAGGTAATGGTAGCTTTTCTTTTAAAAGTTCTACTGCTGCTTCATCTTCACCATTTGCAACAAGTCCAACATAACCTTGGCAATCAGTATCTCCAGGGCATGCTAATGTACAAGGTGCCTTACAATCTCCTGTATGATCAGAAAGTAAAAGTTCCAATGCTATTTTTCTAGAATCATTTACCTTTTTTGTATTTGTAGAAATTATCATTCCATCAGAAGCTACTGTTGAACAAGACCTTAAAAGTTTGTTCATTCCTTCAACTTCTACTATACACAAACCACATGAACCATATGGTTCAACTCTTTCATCATGACAAAGTGTTGGTATTTCAATATTATTATCTTTAGCAATTTCTAATATTGTTTGACCACTATGGCCTATAACTTCAGTTCCATTTATATTCATTCTAATTTTATTCATTATTTATTCCCCCCTTACAAAATTATCCAACATTAATAGCACTAAATTTACAAGTATCATAACATTTACCACATTTAATACATTTTTCTTGATCTATCTCATGAACTGCCTTTTTCTCTCCAGATATAGCATCTACAGGACAATTTCTAAGGCACATTCCACAACCAATACATTTATCTTCTAAAATATTATATTCTAATAATTCCTTACAAGCCTTTGCAGGACATTTTTTATCATAAATATGAGATTCATATTCATCTCTAAAGTATTTTATAGTACTTAATACTGGATTTGGAGCAGTTTGTCCTAAACCGCATAAAGAACCTTCCTTTATTTTGCCTCCAAGTTCTTCTAAAAGTGCAATGTCTCCTGCCTTACCTTCTCCTTCAGTAATTCTTGTTAATATTTCAAGCATTCTTTTAGTACCCAACCTACATTGGATACATTTTCCACATGATTCTTTTCTTGTAAAGTCTAAGAAGAATCTTGCCATATCAACCATACAAGTAGTTTCATCCATTACAACCATTCCACCTGAACCCATTATAGCTCCAATTTTAGATATTGATTCATAATCAACGGTCGTATCTAATAATTCCTTTGGTATACATCCTCCAGATGGTCCTCCCATCTGTACTGCTTTAAATTCTTTGTCTTCCTTTATTCCCCCACCTATATCATATATTACATCTCTTAGAGGAATTCCCATAGGCACTTCTACAAGTCCACCTTTTTTGATTTTACCAGTTAGTGCAAACACTTTAGTACCCTTACTGTTTTCTGTTCCAAGCTCTGCAAATGATTTCCCACCATTTAATATAATAGAAGACACATTTGCAAAAGTCTCTACATTGTTGATGTTTGTAGGTTTATCCCAATATCCTTTTTGTGCAGGAAAAGGAGGTTTTAGTCTAGGCATGCCACGTTCTCCTTGTAGAGATTCTAAAAGTGCAGTTTCTTCTCCACATACAAATGCTCCAGCTCCAGCTTTTATTCTCAAAGAAAAATTAAAGTCTTCACCAAAAATATTGTTTCCTAAAAATCCTCTTTTTTCTGCTTCATTAATTGCATGATTAAGTCTTTTTATTGCAAGAGGATATTCTGCCCTTACATATACTATTCCTTCATCTGCTCCCATAGCATAACCATTTATTATCATACCTTCAATAAGTTTATGTGGATCCCCCTCTAATACTGATCTATCCATGAATGCTCCTGGATCTCCCTCATCTGCATTACACACCACATATTTTTTATCTCCAGGTGAGTTTTTTGCTGCATTCCATTTAAACCAAGTAGGAAAACCAGCTCCACCCCTTCCCTTTAATCCTGATACTTTAATCTCTTCTATTACTTGATCTGGGCTCATAGTTTTTAAAGCTTTTTCAACTGCCTTATATCCATCTTTTTCTATATATTCATCAATGCTTTCAGGATTTATATGTCCACAGTTTTTAAGAGCTACACGATTTTGCTTTGATAATATATCTTCATCTACCTCATCTATAGTATGATCATTATTTTTTTGATTTTTAATAATATCTTGAAAAAAAGCATCTATTTTATCTTCATCCATATTTACTAATGTAGTTTTACTTCCATCATCTTCAAAGACATCTAAAATTGGTTCTAAATAACACATACCTATACAACCAGTAGATGCAAGTTCTATATCTAAATTATTGTTTTTTATTTGATCAGCTAATTTATCATATACCTTATTAGCTCCAGCTGCTATTCCACAACTACCTTGTCCCACAACTATTTTCATGGTTTATGCCCCCTTCTTATTTTCTAATTTAACTTTTTTAAGAATATCTTTTGTTTTTTGAGGAGTTAAATTCCCATAAGTATCATCATTAATCATCATTACAGGAGACAAACTGCAACATCCAAGACATGCTACATTTATAAGTGTAAACATTCCATCTTCTGAAGTTTCTCCATCATTTATATTTAATTCATCATATATAGTCTGTTCTATAGTTTTAGAACCGTTTACATGACATGCTGTACCTTGGCAGAGCATTATCATATTTTCTCCTACTGGATTTAATCTAAATTGTGTATAAAATGTAGCTACTCCATGAATTTTAGCAGGCTTTATTTCTGTCTTCATTGATATATAGTTTAATATATCAATAGGTAGATAATTATATTCTGCCTGTACATCCTGAAGAATACTGATGAGTGTACCTTTTTTACCCTCATATTTTTCTAAAATAGAATCAATCTTAGCTTCATCTTCTTTAGAAATACTACTTAAAATAAACTTTTCATTTTCACCACAACAATTCATTTTATACATCCCCCTTATTTATATATAATTAATCATTTCCTAATATTTCTTGTGCAATTTTTTTGCCTGTAGGAGTAGCAGCAAGCCCACCTAAAGCAGTTTCCCTAAGTGATGCTGGTAACGATTTCCCTACTCTACTCATTGCACCTACTACTTCATCAAATGGTATGATGCTTTTTATACCAGCAAGAGCCATGTCAGCAGATATAAGTGCATTTGTTGCACCTATGGCATTTCTTTTAACACATGGACTTTCTACAAGTCCAGCAATAGGGTCACATACAAGCCCTAAGATATTCTTTATTGTCATTGAAGCTGCATGTAGGGATTCTTCTGGACTACCTCCATCAATTTCAACAAGTGCTGCTGCAGCCATTGCTGCTGCTGAACCTGTCTCAGCTTGACATCCTCCATCTGCTCCAGCTACTGTAGCATTCTTCGTGATAATGTATCCTATAGCAGAAGCTGTAAAAAGTGCCCTTACTAAAACATCATCTTCTAAATCATATTCATCTTTTATCATATATAGCACTCCTGGAACAATTCCAGATGATCCTGCTGTAGGTGCTGCTACAATTTGTCCCATAGTAGCATTTACTTCGAGTACAGCCATAGCGGCTGCAACAGCCTTCATTGTCCTTTTTCCTGAAAAGGTATCCTTATTTAAATATCTCTCACGTAATCTCTTAGCATCTCCACCAATAAGTCCTCCCATGGATTTCAAGCTATTATTAAGACCCTTTTCTACTGATTTTATCATAGTAATTAGATTATCTTTCATATGATTAAATAATTCTTCCTGACTTATCTCAGTATTTTCTGCTTCTCTTTCAAGCATTACTTCCCATATTTTTTTGTCATTATCTTTACATATATTTAAAAGTTCTACTCCATTTTTAAAGTTATACATTTAATTGCTCCTTTATTATAACGAATCTATTAGATAAACTTCTTCTACGCTTTCCGAAGAAGCTTCTACAGTCTTTATTATATTATTTGAAAGATTGTCATCACATTCTAAAACCATAAGAGCTTCTTTTCCCTTGTCTTGTCTATAAACACTCATAAATGCTATGTTTATATTTGCATCAGCCAATACTTTTGTTATCTTTGTTATAACCCCAGGTCCATCTATATGTTTTACTATTAAGGTAGGATATTCTCCTACAAATTCTAATTTCATTCCATTTAATTCAGTTATTTTTATATTTCCTCCACCTATGGAAGAACCCATAATTTCTACTATTTGATTGTTTACTTGATATATCAAAATTTTTACAGTATTAGGATGAACATCTCCTAAATCTGTAGGAATAAAATTATATTTTATATTCTTTTCATCTGCTATTTTTAATGATTCTTTTAAATTTTCATCATATTCCTTAAAACCTAATAAGCCAGCCATTAAAGCCCTGTTAGTACCATGGCCTTTATAGGTCTTTGCAAATGAGCCGTGAAGTAAAAAATCCACTTTAACAATAGGTGATTTCACAAGCTTTGAAGCTATTCTTGCTATTCTTGCTGCACCTGCTGTATGTGAACTAGATGGTCCTATCATTTTAGGACCAATTATATCAAATGCGCTGTAATTTTTCATATCATCATCCTCATCAATAAATTATTAATATTAGTATAGCATATTAAAAGCAATAAAGTCATATATTTATAATTTATTTAACATTATCATATTCTAAGAGATACAAAAAGTAACAAGAAATATCTAATATATGATAAAAAATCTACTAAACATTTTATTTGCCTCTAATTTTACCTACAGTCAATAATATTATCGGAAGAGCAAATCCGAATGTTGTAACCAAAGGGTCCCATACTTTAGCATCTAAACTTAGAGCACTTATATTACTTGGATAAACAATAATAGATAATATTACCATTAGCATGGCTAGGGGTAAAACTAATATTCTATAATCATTTAATTTTAACATTTGTGATATTCCAAAGGCAAGACCATAAAAATAAATGAATAATTTGTAAAATGTAGCTAAAAACCAAAGCATTGCTACTATTATTTCTATACGTTGTATAAATTCTCCTAATTGAACTTTTTTCATTAAAATATGAGTTGGATACATATGTCTTGCAGTGATTTCTGGTCCTAAAACAAGTATGCAAAAATCTATCACAATAAGTAATACAATAGTACCTAATATAGTAGCTGTAAGAAATGCCTTTTTTGATTCCTTTAAATTATCAACATTGGCTGGAAAAAATATAAATAGTGCTATAAGTGTAAATGAAGTTGAAGTCATAAAGGGTATGACACTTTTAAATACAGGTTGAATGCCATCTTCAAGTATTGGAAACATATAATTAAAATCTACTTCATTTAATAATAATAATATAGTTATAAAAAAGCTTATAACTATTAAAGGTGTTACAAGTTCTGATGATCTGGCTAATACTTCTAAACCTAATTTTGAAGCTATAGCAATAGCTATCATGAAAATTATATGAATAACATACTGAGGAGTTTCATGTAAGATAAGAGTAGATAAAAAGCTTCCTGTAATCCAAATTTGTGTGGCACATGCTATAGTCAAAAAAAGTATAAAAGATATAGATATTAATTTCCCTATATATTTTCCAAATACAGATTCTATATATTCTAAAATAGTTTTATCTTTCATTTTATCTGCTAAATTATTGTATATTAAAACCATTATTATGCTAAACATCGAGCCTATTATAGCTGTTATCCATGCATTTTGCTTGGTTATATCTACAGCAATTGATGGTACTAATATTATTGATGTGGCTATGTATTGTAAAAAAACTAAATTTCTAATTTGATTACTACTTATATTTATCTTAGTCATATAATCTCCTTTCATGACTTTAGTTAAAAATATTATTTAATGGTCTATATATTATTTCAACTGCCTTTAGAGGATTTGGAATTTCTACATTAAAAGACTTAAGTATTCCAAGTATAGTGGCAATTAAAAGAAGAAAAGCAAAAGAATATATTTCTTTTTTACAATTTTGCCCTTTTAAATTAGGTAATTCATATATTATAATTAAGACTGAACTAATTATTACAAATAAACTACCTTTCATCTTCATGCTCTCCTTCATCTATTTTATCTGTGAATGTATCTTTGGTTGTACCTGTACCAATTATGCTTACTTTAGTCTTTATATTTATATCTAAATTTGCAAACTCATTATCCCAGTTTTTATTTATTTTTTTAAACTCATGAGGATATTTTCTATATATTGCAAGCCCAAATCCAAATATATCACTCTTTAAAGATTTTGCTTTATTTATTGAAGTATATAAATACTTTTCAATTTGTTCTTCTAATATTTTTTCTAGTTTTTCAATTTTTTCCTTATCTTCAATATTAATAAGACATTCCACATCACCTATATCACCCTCTACCTTGTGAACTAAATCTATTACAAATCTTCCCTTTATAATTTTTGGCTTTATAGTAGACTTAGCTCTTAAAACTTCAACTGATATATCTCCTTCCTTTTCACATGGCACTGTTATTATATTGCTATCAATATTATTTACTATAGCATTGTATCCTCTACTCTCATCTTGATTTAACCATCCTACCAGTTTATCATCATTAAATACAGCAATATTATCTACTCTTATAATAGTATCTTGTTTTGTCTTAGCTAGATTATTTACCGTGGATCCATCATTCTTATTGCCAATTAATGTTACACCTGAAATTGTAGCATCTTTTCCTATATCTACCATATAGGTTATAAGTTTATCTATACTTATAACTTCTACAAGCCCCCATGCTGATTGAGTCTCTAAACTATTATATATTTTTTCTGCTGGAATCTTATCAACAGGGGTTAATACCTTTAAAATATCTTCAGCTTTATTTTCTCTTGCAATTATAAAATAAAAATCTGATCTTAATTCATGATCCCTTGAAAAGAAATCCAATATTTCTATAATTCCCTTCTTTGCAAGTTCCTCTCCTATAACTACAATCATTAATTGCCCATAATAAACTTTTCTTTGGGTATCTCTTACCAGTTTTCTAAGAGCTTCAAACATGGTCTTTCCTTTAGCTTCATAGGTTATAATTTCTGTTCTTTCAGTTAAATTTTTGCCAGTTACTTCACTAGGATTTATAATTTGAACACTTACCAAATACTCATCCTCTACTCTATCTATTCCAATTGCAGAAGCAATAGATAGCTCTGAAAGTTCTCTTTTATCCCAACAACCTGTTATTAAATTAATAGAAATTATAATTATCAAAAGTAATATTATTTTTTTCTTCATATAAGATCCTTTCTAAATTATTTTTTAGGTTTTTTAGGTTTTGCATCTAGTGGCTTTTGTTGACGTATATTATTTTTATCAGATAGCATTCTAGGTCTTCTAAACATATACCATACAGGCAATCTAATAAATGTATCTTTTTGCCCTGACATATCTAAAGGAGCCATAGGAGACATATATGGCACACCAAAGGACTCCAAACTACAAAGATGTAGCAACATGATAATTAGCCCAATAGTTACCCCAAAAAAACCAAAACTTGAACCAAGTAACATGAATATAAATCTCAATATCCTAGCTGTTATAGCTATATTATATGATGGTGATATGAAGCTTGAAAGTGCTGTAAGTGATACTACTATTACTGCAGCAGGGGATACAAAGCCTGCTTGAATAGCAGCATCACCAAGTACTAGTGCACCTACAATTGATATTGCTGTAGAAATTGTCTTTGGCATCCTTATTATTGCTTCTCTTAATATTTCAAAAGTGAGTTCCATTATAAGTATTTCAACCAAGGCTGGAAAAGGAATGCCTTCCCTTTGTGCAACTATACTAATCAATAATCCAGGTGGTATTGTTTCTGGATGAAATGTGGTTAGAGCTATAAAGATTGCTGGTGTAAAGAGTGAAAGAAAAAATGCTCCATATCTTAGTATTCTAATCAAACTAGATATGTCTGCTCCTTGATAATAATCTTCTGCTGCTTGAAAAAATTCTACAAATAAGGAAGGTACTAGGATTACAAAGGGCGAACCATCCACAATTATTGCTACCCTACCTTCTAATAATCCTGATGCAATAACATCAGGCCTTTCTGTATTGTATGTTCTTGGAAAAGGTGAATAAGGTTGATCTTGAATAAGTTCTTCTATATATTCGCTACCTAATATAGAATCTATATCTATTTTATTTAATCTATCATTCAATTTTTTTAATACCTTTTCATCTGCTATATTTTCCAAATACATTATAGCTATATTAGTATTTGTTTCTTTTCCTATTATCTTTTTTTCTACTCTTAAATTAACATTTTTTATTCTTCTACGCACAAGCGAAATATTAGTTTTGAGTGTTTCACAAAATGCATCCTTTGGTCCCTTTATAACATTTTGAGAGCTTGGTTCTGTCACTCCTCTGTCTTGAAAACTTATTGTACCAGCTGAAAAACAAGAGTTACAATTATCTATCAATATAATAGTCTCACCAGATAAAAGATTTTGAAATAAATCTTTATATTGATTTATTTTTTTCATATCTGCATCAGGAATAATGTTTTCTACAATTATATCCATTAAATTATTTTCTGTTTTTCCTGAAAGATCTATATCTTTTGATTCAATCATAAGGGGTTTTAATAAAAAATCATAAATCATATCTTTATTTACAATATTATCTATAAATATAATTGCCATTTCTATATCTTTATTTTTTCCAGAAAAAAACCTTTTGATAATCACATCACTACTATTACCTAATTGAACTTTAATTATATTTATATTCTCATTTATATCCTTTTTTATTTGAGCATCTTCATCCATAGTATTTATTTCGATATTATTGTTTATTTCTATTTCATCTTTGTTTTTTTTAAATAAATCTCTTATTCTTTTCATATCTCTACTCCAATATTTATATACTTACTAGTAGTTTAGCCCTATATAAGCAAAAAGATACAAAGAATATGATATTCTTTGTATCTTTTTGCTTATTTTATATCTATAAATATAAAAAATTCAACATTTTCAATATTTACTTTTTCAGAGGAATTTAAAGTAAATCCATTTATATTTTTAAATACAATTTTTAATTTCATATCATCATTTTCATCTATAAATGTCATGTTTTTTGCTTGTAATTGTTCTTTATCTATATTTTCTTTGTGAATTTTACTTGTTAGATCATTTATACTTATCTTATAAATTTCAATATCATTATTTTTTATGGTAATTTCATCATTATTGGTGCTATATCTAATTGAATAACTATCATTAAAATCTTTTGCATTTTGAGGTTGATAACTATTATATTGCATAAAATAATCATAATTATCAATTTCTATTATTATTTCATCATCTAAATAATGACTAAAATAAGATGAATTATTATAAGGATACATATAATCTTCTTTTAATTCAAAGCCAAATACTTCTTTCATATCTCTAGTATCAAAATCATTCCCAATATATTTCATATCATCAAGTGAATGATAGTTTGAAAAATATCTTATTATAGAACTAATCTCTCTTTGTGCTTCTTCATCTGTGTTTTCATTTGCCTTTATAGCTAGTGAATCTGATAACAAATCATTTTCTTCTAATAAATTTTCAAATCTATTATTTTGGCTCCATTTTGAAATAGAATAACTACTTATAGGTCCTGTTACAGATATTATCATTATAATCGCAAGGGATGCAGTTACCCAAATATTATTTATATTTTTCTTTATAGAATAATATATCATAACCAAAGTAACCCAAATTCCTGCTGCTATTACAAAATACCTATCTTCTGTTATACCATAAGTGTTTATCCTTAAAGCTATAGCCCAAAACATCATAGCAATCAAAGGAATAATTGCTTTTGGAAATATTTTTATAAAACTATTTATCCATCTATCTTTATCTTTAAGTGGATAGATAAAGAACAATACTATTGTCATTATAATTGAATACCACAACACTAAATTCCCTATTATATTTTGTGGTAAATCAGATGTTATGATTATCTTTGCAAAATATATATATAATATAATAGTATATACTGCAATCAATGGAAGTATTATATATTCAAGTAATACCTTTAAAACTTTTGGAAAAGATCTAATGGTGATTTTTTCATCTCTTTTTGGTATATCTGCTAAGAAAAATATAGGTGCAAAAATTCCTGCTACTATAAGAGCTATATCTGCAAATAATTCTCCTGGTATTTGTGCATTAAACAATAAATTAATTGTTCCAAGTATTGCTGCAAGTCCTAGATAAAGCACTATAGAATAAATATAGGTAACGATAAATCTAGTAAACAATCTTATAACATATAATTCATAATTATTCTTTCTTTTTATATAAGGTATGAAACTAAATATTATAAAAAGAGCTATGATATATGCACTATATCTGCTTCCAGACATATAATTTAATTCCTTTAAAAACAAGAAATAATATCCTATTAAAATTATTGGTGTAAATATGTGCGCTAATATTATCATATGTTTCTTTATACTTTCTCTAGTTTCAATATATATATATATTGATAAACTAAGAGGAACCCCTAGGGCTAGTATCATAGCTATTCTTGAATATAATTCTTCATTACTATTAAATAAATATTCATTATGAACCATATAAATAAGAGCACAAACTGTAAGTGCTGAATATAATATAGATAAGGGAAATCTTTTCAAACTTTCAAGTATTCTCTTTGGAAGTCTTTTAAATCTTTCAATGATTTTCATAAATGCCACCTCTCTCTGTATGTATTATATTTTCATTATATATTATTACATCATTATTAGAAAGTAGGAGAAAGAAATAAAGATTTAAACCCAGAAGAAAGAGCTTCTTCTGGGTTATTGTTTTTAGATATCTGGTATGTCAGTATTATCTGGTCTTTTAACCTTTATATCTGTATCAGATTTCCTTATTTGATTATCATTCATATTATTGTTATTTTTCAAATCATTTTTATCAGGCGTCTTTTTAAATAAGTCTTTTCCTTCATCTTGTGAATTAGATTTTACTTTTTCTTTATCCATTTTTTTGTTTAACTTTTCTAATTGTTTAGCTGCAAATTCACGTCCCCCAATACCAAATGCTAAAGCAAATGCTACTGCAAGAGCTGCTACTATTGCTGTGAAAGTTAAATTAACTATGCTTGGTGCAAGTTTTAATTGATCTAATGTCATAAAGAATGTAAATCCTATTATGAAATATTTTAAAACCTTACCCAAGAATGATGAATGTCCTGTAAATTCATCAACAAATTTTTGTATAAAACTTGCTGCAAGTATTCCTACAGTAAGAGTTATAAGTGCTCCAAACAGGAATGGTAAATAAGCAATTATAGCTGCACCTACATTTTGAAGTACATCAAGTTTTAATACATTTAAACCTTGAACTACAAATAATATAATTATTAGATATTTTACTACTTCACCTATTATGTTTGATAATGAAATTTTAGGTACATCTGGTAAACTATCATGTGTTTGCAGATTATCTGTAAGTGAATCTATGCCTGTACCTGAAAGTAATCCTTTTATTAAATCTGCTACTAATTTTGCTACTAATACTCCAATTATAATCAGTATTGAAGCTGCTATTATATTTGGTATTATAGCTAATATTTTATCTAGCATGTTTATTGCTGGCTCTGATATAGCTTCAATATTCAGTACTTGAAGAGCTGATATTGCAACTGGAATTATAACTAAAGCATATACTATATTTCCAATTATTTTAGATAGATTTACTGAAGTAGTTGGATTTTTGGTATTATCCCTTTTTGATATTCCAAGTTTTTTTGGAAGCCTGTCCACTCCAAATCCTTTGGATAAGTTCATAACTACTTCTTTAGCTAATTTTGCAAGTAACCAACCTACAAATAATATTAGCCCTGCACCTATTAAATTAGGTATAAATGCTAAAAAATTTCTAACCATATTTGATATTGGTGCTGATATTGACTCCATACCTAAAGCATCTAATATAGGTGGAATCATAAATAAGAAAACTAAAAAATACACTAATTTACCCAGTGTTTTAAGTAAACTAACACCATCCTCATGAGTACTAGCTAATCTCGCCTTTTGAAATACTGTTGGTAACTTTGCCGCCCTACCACCTTTTACAACTAATGTTTTTGCAACCTTTGCTATAACCCAAGCTACTAATAATAACAATAGAGCCATTAAAATATTAGGTATAGCACTAATTATTGTTTCTAAAACTCTTTCAAATTGATAAGTAATATTTTCCATAATATCCTCTCCTTGTAATATTTTTATTTTATTTTCTTAATCTAATATTACCCCTTATAGATTATTTTTAAACATATTGAGATAAATTTTGACAAAAAAACAGTGACTTCTATTTGCTTAGAAATCACTGTTTTTTCTTTTATTTACCTTCTATTTCTATTGTTAATTTTTCTATTTGATCAATTACTTGACCTATATAATCTATAGTATCATTTAAAGCTTTGTCTGTAGTGATATCAACCCCTGCCATCTTTGCAAGTTCTACTGGGGTCTTGGTTCCTCCTGCTTTTAAAACATTTAACCAATCTTCTACTGCTTTTTCATCTTCATTTAATATTCTTTTGCTTACTTCAGTTGCTACTGTGAGTCCTGCACTATAAGTATATGAATAAAGACCCATATAATAGTGTGGTTGCCTCATCCATGTAAGTTCTGCACCCTCATTTATAGTTACATCTTGACCCCAGAATTTTTCCAGGGTATTTCTTTTTATCTCACTTAATTTTTCTGAATAAACACTTTCTCCCCTATCAATAATATTATATACTTCCCTTTGATAATGAGCTTCTAATAAATGTGTTACAAAATTATGAAAGTAAGTATTAGTAATCATTGAAGATAGTACCCATCTTTTAAATCTAGGATCATTTTCTTTCTTTACTAAGTAATTACTTAAAAGCATTTCATTTATTGTAGATGGTGCTTCAATGAAATAAAGTGATGGAGATTCATTTAAAATATTATTGTTTTCTTGTGATAGTAAAAAATGACCCCCATGGCCTAATTCATGTACTAATGTAAACACTTCACTCATAAGTCCATTCCAAGTAAGTAATATATATGGATGAGTCCCATATGGAGTAGCACAAAATCCTCCTGTAGATTTACCTTTATTTTGAGCAAAATCCACCCATCTTTCATCATATGATTTCATAAGCATATTCAAATAATCATCACCCATTACTGAAAGTGCACCTTTTATATACTTTTTGGATTCTTCTATAGTAACTTGTGGATCATAATCAGGATCTAGTGAAACTTTTAAATCAGCAAATGTCATATCTTCTAAGTTATATGCTTTCTTTATTAATCTTGCATATTTTCTCATATGGGGAGCTAATTTTTCCATTATTACATCAATCTGTCTATTATAAAGTTCTTTATCTACCTTTTGATCAAAGAGCAAATAATCAAAAATCGAGTCAAAACCTCTCATATTACTCATGATTTTTTCCTTTTGAATTTGGGTTTGATATGCACTTGCAATAGTGTTTTTATAATCAGATATTTTCTTTGAAAATTGATCAAATGCTTCTCTTCTTAGTTTTGTATTCTTATGAGCTTGATATGCATTTTCATATAATGAAAAACTTAGAGGATAAGTTTGATTATCTACTTTAAAGTCAGGAAAATCCATATCAGCAAGTTTTGCTTGATTATAAATATTTTCAGGTGATTCAAGAATTGGAGAAATGCTTGCAAATGCTTTTTCTACTTCTTCATTTAATGTATGGGGTTTACTTCTTATTATATCTTCTAAATAAATCTTATAAGCATCTGTATTTTGTTTTGCCTTATCTAATATTTTTTCATCTGTTAGTTTAAGCTCAGAGTCTATGAAGGTCAGCTTGCTTAAAACTTCTGATATTATACTGTTATTTTTGTTATATATGCTTTGAAGTTCAGAATCTGTTTGATCTACTGAAAGAGCAAGATATGCATAATTACTTGTAAGCACTATATTTTCATATATATTTTCATAATCTTTAAGACAATTTAATATTGTAGTTTCATCATTTAATTTACCCTTATACTTTTCTTTTATTTGATTTGAACACTCAACTACATCTTCAAGTGATTTTTCATATTCCTCTTTTGATTTAAATATATGAGATAAATCCCAAGTTAATGATTTATCTACTTCAGACCTCAATTTTAGTTTACTCATTTCATCCCTCTTTCTATATTTTATGTAATTCATTAGTAATATTATATCATAATTATTAGAAGTTTAAGAATATTTAATTCTCTTAATATCGATATTTTTCTATATGCAAGAATAAAATATGGCTACCTATATTATAGATAGCCATAAAGTTAATTTTTTATTTCAAAATTATTATATTCCATGAACTTTACAAAAGCTTTTTTGCCATCTTCATTTCTTTTATATACTCCTGCATCTTTTAATACATCTAAAAACTTAAACCCTACTTCTTTTTCTAAAATTTTTCTGATTTCTTTTTTATCTTTAATTGAAGAATATTTTTCTATTAATTCTTCAATCCATTCTTTATGTTTATATAGTTGATCTTTTTCTTTTATATCATTTATCAGACTATTATCTAATATAATATCTTCTATTTTTTCAAGCTCATCTTCAAGTCTTCCTGGAAGCACAGCTAGGCCCATTACTTCAATAAGTCCTATATTTTCTTTTTTTATATGATGTAATCTATTATGTGGATGGAATATTCCATGTGGATATTTTTCATTTGTCCTATTATTTCTTAATACTAAATCTAATTCATATTGATTTTTTTCATTTTTTCTTGCTATAGGAGTTATAGTATTATGCATTATATCACCTGTAGAAGAAAGTATATCTACATCTTCATCACTATATTTTCTCCAATTACTCAATATTTTATTTGCTAGTTCTACTAGTGAATCTTTATTATGTCCAGATAATCTAATAACTGACATTGGCCATTTTACTATACCAATATTAATTTCTTTATTTTCTGGTGAAATAAAGTCTAATTCCACTTGAGCTTTTGCCATAGCAAATTCATGATTTCCGCCTTGAAAATGCTCATGACTGAGTATTGATCCACCAACTATTGGTAAATCAGCATTTGAACCTATAAAATAATGTGGAACTTGATTTGTAAAATCTAATAATCTTTTAAATGTATCTTTTGAAATAGTCATAGCTTCATGTGTTTCCTTAAAGACTATACTGTGCTCATTGTAATAAACATATGGAGAGTACTGCATATACCAATTCTCCTTATTTAAGTTTATAGGAATAACCCTATGATTCTGCCTTGCAGGGTGATTTATCCCTCCAGCATAGCCTACATTTTCTAAACACAATAAACATTTGGGATAACTTTTTTTAGCTTCTAATTTTGCAAGTGCTATATCCTTTGGGTCCTTTTCTGGTTTAGATAAATTAATGGTGATTTCTAAGTCTCCATATTCTGTATTACTTTTCCAATAAAGATTCTTCTCTATTCTATCCATTCTTATGTAGTTGGATGCCTTTGACAATTCATAATAATAATCTGTTGCAGCTTTTATATTTTGATTTTTTGCAAGGTTCCAAAATTTATTTGAAATATTAGATTGTCTTGGCATCAAAATACCCATTATCTTTGCATCTAATAAATCCCTTTGGCTTGTAGTATTTCTTTCTATTATCCCTTTTTCATATGCATGATCTAATATGTTTTCTAATATGCTTACAGGGCTATGTAAATTCTCCATTTTAATCTCATATTTATATGGTTCTTTTATATTTAATAAATCCATTAAAGCATTTCTTAGTTGCACCCTATCTAGTTCTTCAAACATACCTTTTTCATATGCAAAATTTAATAATCTTTCTATCTCATATGATATATCTTTATTATGCACAAAACTCTCCTCCAATTTTATGTTTTTTATAGAATTCTACTAACTATTAAAGTATTTAAGATACCTATGAACTATATGTTTATAGCAAATATAACAAACATTATAACACATACTATTGTATGAATAACCACTACATTATTGGCTATTTCACTGTATTCTCTTCCTGCATACTTATCTACAAATAAAGAAAGTGAAAGAGGGGGTGGTAATATTAAGAATGTGAAATAAGCATAATCAAGTAGTGGATCATTACTTATGATTTTATTGATTATAAATATTTTAAATATATATCCTATGACCAGTATAGTTGTAATTCTTATAGCAAATAATTTCATACTTTGTTTTAGATATATTTTATTTAGCTTAAGTCCAAATCCTATAATAATAAGTATGATAGGTGTAGCGATATTTGATAAATAATTTAATGTAATATCTATACCCATAAACAAAGTGTTTTCAAAAAATATTTTATCTAATCCTAAAATATTTAAAAGTAATCCTAAAATAATTGAAATTATAAGTGGAGAGCTTATAAAGCCTTTAACTGTATCCCTAGAAAATTTTTCATTACTAAATTTCATTTTAAGTAAGGTATAGAAAACAAACCATACAAAAAACTCATGAGCTACTCCAAATATGGATATTTTCTCTAAATTCTCTATGCCAAATACAGAGGCAAATAAAGGTATACCTAAAAGTCCAAATGTAAATGAAGTGGTTACAAAGGGTATTAAGGGATGGGATATAGCTTTAATTTTGTTTATTAAAATACCTGCTCTATATAATATAATTAATAATACAAAGGTCACTATCATTACTAAAAAATATTCTTTTTTAAGAGTCATATCTCTAAATGTAATAAACAATAAGGCAGGCAGGGCAATATTAATAACACCATCTTTTAATTCATTGATAGTTGCTTCTTTTACTAAATTTTTTTGTTTTATAATGTAGCCAAGGGCTATCAATAAAAATATTGGTATGATTTTTGATATAATTTCTGACATATTTTCTCCTTTTACTTGAATAATTAATATTATTATATACTAATTATTACTATATAACAAAAAAACGAGCTAATTCATACTCGTTTGCTTGTTTTTAAAACTTACATTCTATTTAACTATTCTTTATTTTAATTTAGCTATGGCTTCTATTTCAATCCTAGCATCTTTTGGTATCTTTGCTACTTGAACACATGATCTTGCTGGTGGCTCGTCATTAAAATATGTTCCATATACCTCATTTAATGCTTGAAAATCATTTAAATCTTTTACAAATATTGTGGTTTTAATGATATTTTCCATGCTGCTTCCTGCTTCTTCTAATACAGCCTTTAAATTGTCAAGTGCTTTTGCTGTACCTTCTTTAATATCTTCAATTAATTCTCCGCTTTCAGCTTCCATTGGTAATTGTCCTGAAGTAAATACAAATTCACCTATCTTTATTGCTTGTGAATATGGTCCTAATGCTCCTGGTGCTTTTTTTGTTGATACTACTGTTCTTTCTTGCAAAATAATCTCTCCCTTATTTTTCTTTTATTATATGGTCTTTACCATAATATTTTAAGTATGATTATATATATATTATATATTACAATTTGTCTATAAACAAACTTTAATTATTTATTTTAATTTTATAAGGGTAAGTTTAATAAATATAGATGAATACATTATTTAGCTCAATTACTATTTTTATAGCTTCAATAGTACATGGTATAGCAGGTTTTGGGCTTGCACAAGTTGCAATGGGCATTATGCCACTTTTTAGAACTGCAGCTTCTGTTGCTGTGGTTAGTAATTTTAGAGTATGGTGGAGTGTAAAAGATTGGATTAAACCAGTTATAGGACTTATTGTAGGACTTCCTTTAGGTCTTTATGTGTTTAATCAACTTGATAAAGGACAGGTTAGAATTGCAATTGGTCTAGTACTTCTTCTTGCTGTAATACTTATTGTACTTGGAAAACAAACAAATGCACTTAAAAATTTATTTGAGGATAAAGATTATAGTGATGGATGGATACTACCACTGATAGCAGGATTTTCAGCTGGAGTCTTGGCAGGTGCTGTAGCAATTCCAGGACCTCCTATGATCCTTTATGGAACCTTTATGGTAGCAACTAATAATTGGAATGGTAAAAAGATGAAAGCTACATTTACTGCTTTTTTTGGAACTGTAATGCTCTATAGGGTAGCTGTAATATCTTTTCAAGGAAAAATGAATTTAGGATTGTTCACAGAAGCATTAATAGCAATACCAGCAATGCTTCTTGGAGTTTATGTTGGAATAAAAATATTTGAAAAAATTCCACAAAAAATATTTAATTGGATTGTAATAGGAATGCTTACTATAAATGCATTCATACTTTTATTCACATAAAATATGAAAGGAGAATATAAATTGTCAAATAAAAAAAAATTAACCATTATACAAATGAATGACACACATGGATACCTAGAAGAACACAATGAATATTTATGGGATGGTAATAATGAAAAATATGTAAAGGTTGGGGGTTATCCTCGTATAGCTAGCTATATCAATGATATAAGAAAAGAAAATGATGAAAATGTTTTATTTTTAGATGGTGGTGATACATTTCATGGAACATATCCTTTGGTTCAATCAAAAGGTGAAGTTGCAATAGATCTTTTAAATGATTTGAAATTAGATGCCATGACAGCGCATTGGGAATTTGCATACGGACCAGAACAATTTAATAATTTAGTAGAAAAACTAAATTACCCTATGCTTGCTATTAACTGTTATAATGAAGAAAATGACGAATTGGTTTTTCCTCCTTATATTACAAAGGAAATAAATGATTTGAAAATAGGTGTAATAGGAATAGCTGCTACTATTGTAGATAAGGTTATGCCAGAACATTTTAGTGAAGGGATATATTTCACTATGGGAAATGAAGAATTACCTAGATATATAGATAAACTAAAAAACGAAGAAAATGTAGATTTAGTTGTAGTATTATCCCATTTGGGCTATCCTCAAGAATTAAAGATAGCAAACAAGATAGATGGTATAGATGTACTTTTAAGTGCACACACTCACAATAGAATATATGAACCTGCTATAGTTAATGATACAATAATTATTCAATCAGGCTGCCATGGCTCGTTTTTAGGTAGACTTGATTTAGAAATTGAAAATAAAAGAATAATAAATTATAATCATGAACTAAAATTACTAGATGAAAGTGTAGCAAAAGATGATACTATGAAGAAAAAGATAGATGAAATTATGGCTCCTGATAGAGATATGCTAAATGAAGTAAAGGGTAAAACCAAAACAGATTTAGCAAGAGATAAGGTATTAGAATCTACAATGGATAATTTTCTTCTTCAATCATTGATGCATGAGGTTCCAGATGCTGTCATGGCTTTTTCAAATGGTTGGAGATATGGAGCTCCTATACCAAAGGGAGATATTACAATGAATGATATTTGGAATATCATACCTGTAAATCCTCCTGTATCTACTATTGATTTAACAGGAGAAGAACTTTGGAATATGATGGAAGAAAATTTAGAGAGAACTTTTGCAAAAGATCCATTTGAACAAATGGGTGGATATGTAAAGAGAAGCATGGGTATAAATGTTTATTTTAAAATTGAAAATCCATATGGTGAAAGAATACAAGAATTATTTGTTGCTGGAAAAGCTGTAGATAAAAACAAGACTTATAAAACAGTCTATGTTACAAGCCAAGGTGTTCCTGCAAAATATGGAAGTAATAGAAAACATTTAGATATTCATGCAATAGATGCTATATTAAACTATTTAGATGATAAAAAAGAAATCAAGGCTCCAATTACTGGTTCAATTGTAGCAATATAAATTTAAAAAAGTTCCGAGACAAGAGTCTCGGAACTTTTTTAGCTTGCTTGGTCTTTTTTAAATTGACTATTATAAAGTTCTGCATAAAATCCTTCTTTTTCTAATAATTCATCATGACTACCTTGTTCTACTATATCTCCGTGATTCATAACTAAAATCAAATCAGCATCACGTATAGTTGATAGTCTATGAGCTATGATGAAACTCGTTCTATTTTTCATTAAATTATCCATAGCTCTTTGAATTTGAATTTCAGTACGAGTATCTACTGAAGATGTTGCTTCATCTAATATTAATATCCTTGGATCTTTAAGTATAGCTCTTGCAATAGTAATAAGTTGTTTTTGTCCTGAAGATACATTTGAAGCTTCTTCATTTAAAATCATATCATAACCATTTGGAAGATGATGAACAAAACTATCTACATGTGCTGCTTTTGCTGCAGCTATAACCTCTTCATCTGTTGCACTAAGTCTACCATATCTTATGTTTTCCATTATGCTTCCATTATAAAGCCAAGTATCTTGAAGTACCATACCAAATTTTCTTCTTAAATCACTTCTTGTAAAATCCTTTATATCATATCCATCAATTAATATTTCTCCATCATTTATATCATAAAATCTCATAAGAAGTTTAACCATAGTAGTTTTACCTGCTCCTGTAGGACCTACCAATGCTACCTTTTGACCTGCTTTAATATCAGCTGAAAAATCATTTATTATAGTTTCATCTTCATTATATCCAAAATTAACATGATCAAATGTAACTCTACCTTTGATTTCTTTGACTTTAACAGGATTACTAGTTTCTTTTATCTCTTCATCTTCTTCTAAAAATTCAAAAACTCGCTCTGCAGAAGCTGCTGTTTGCTGAAGTATATTAGATATATTTGCAACTTGTGAAATTGGTTGAGTAAATTGTCGCACATATTGAATAAAGGCTTGAATATCTCCAACTTCTATAGTTCTTTTAGCAGCCAGATATCCTCCTAATATGCTAACTACAACATAACCAATATTACCTACAAAATTCATAAGTGGCATCATAATACTAGTTAAAAATTGAGATTTCCAAGCTGCTCCATATAGTTTGTTATTCCTTTTATTAAATTCATCTATACTTTTGCTTTCACCATTAAATGCCTTCATTACAAGGTGCCCGCCATACATTTCTTCTACATGGCCATTTACATTACCTAAATAATCTTGTTGTTCTTTAAAAAATCTTTGAGATCTTTTTACTATAGATATTATGAGAATTAAAGAAATAGGTATAGTAATGAGTGATGCTAAAGTCATCCTCCAGCTTATAGTAAGCATCATTATAAGAACACCTATTATAGTAGTAACTGATGTAATTATTTGAGTTAAACTTTGATTTAGTGTTTGACTAAGTGTATCAACATCATTTGTAACCCTTGATAATACTTCCCCCTTACTTGTAGTATCAAAATATTTAAGAGGAAGGAGATTTATTTTTTCTGATATATCTTTCCTAAGTTTATAACTCACTTTCATAGATACTCCAGCCATTATATAATTTTGAATATAGCGAAATACTGCACTAATCATATATAATCCTGCAAGAATTAAAAGAGTATTTCTAATAGAGTCAAAATCTATATTACCTGTTCCTGCTATCTTTTTCATTATTCCTTCAAAAATCTCTGTAGTAACGCTACCTAATACTTTAGGACCTATTATTAAAAATATAGTACTAGCTATAGCAAATAAAATTACAACTAATATTGAATTTTTATATACTGATAAGTAATCAATAAGTTTTTTCATAGTTCCTTTGAAGTCTTTAGCCTTTTCTACCCCTTTCATCATTCCACGTGGTCCACCACCAGGGCCATGACCTCTAGGACTAGAATCTTTTTTTATCTTCTTATCTCTCAAGCTAATTCCTCCTTTGAAAGCTGAGATTCAGCTATTTCCCTATATGTTTTACAATTTTTAAGGAGTTCTTTATGAGTGCCTTTACCCACAATTTTACCTTCATCTAAAACTATTATTTGTTCTGCATTCATTATACTTGAAACCCTTTGGGCTACTATAATAATAGTGCTTTTCTCTACCCTCTCATTAAGAGCTTTTCTTAAAGCAGAATCAGTTTTAAAATCAAGTGCAGAGAAACTATCATCAAATAAGAATATCTCTGGTTTTTTCATAAGTGCACGAGCTATAGATAATCTTTGCTTTTGTCCACCTGATACATTAGAACCATCTTGAGAAATAGGAGCTTTGAAGTTCTCATCTCTTTCTTTTATAAACTCCATAGATTGAGATACTTCTGCAGCTGTTTTCAAATCTTCTTCAGATGCATCTTCATCTCCATATTTTAAATTCGATTCAATTGTTCCACTAAATAAGGTACTCTTTTGAGGAACATAGCCTATTTTTTCTCTTAAATCATGTTGAGAAATATTTCTTATATCTATTCCATCTACAAGTATTTGACCCTTATTTACATCTTCAAATCTTGGTATCAAATTTAAGAGTGTAGTCTTACCAGAGCCTGTTGAGCCAATAATAGCTGTAGTTTCTCCTGGTATAGCTTTGAAGTTGATGTCTTTTAACATATTTTCTTCTGCACCTTCATATCTAAATGATACATCTTTAAATTCAACTACACCTTGTAATGAATCATCAAACTTATCTGGCTTTAAAGGATCAACTATAACAGGTTCAGTATTTAATACTTCTGCTATACGATTTGCTGAAATAGCAGCCCTTGGTATTAATATAAACATAAAACTCATCATCAAAAATGCGAATATTATCTGCATAGCATATTGCATATAAGCTAGCATATCTCCTACCTGCATGCTAGAATCTGCTATTCTATTAGCACCTACCCATACTATAAGTAGGGTAACTCCATTCATTATTAGCATCATAGCTGGATATGTTGCTGCCATTACCCTATTTACAAAGAGATTTGTATCTGTAAGATCTCTATTTGCTTTATCAAATCTTGCCTCTTCAAAGTTTTGATTGCTAAAGGCCCTTATAACCATCATTCCAGATAAGTTTTCACGAGTAACTAAATTTAATTTATCTATAAGTTTTTGAACTATTTTAAATTTAGGTAAGACTATAGCAAATACTATAGAAATAAGACCTAAAAGAGCTATAACTGCAACTCCTATTATCCAAGACATAGAAGGACTTCTATTTATAGCTTTAATCACTCCACCAATACCCATGATTGGAGCAAAGAATACCATTCTTATCATTATTACAATTAAATTTTGTATTTGTGTTACATCATTTGTAGTCCTTGTAATCAATGAAGCATAGGAAAATTTATTTAATTCCCTAATAGAAAAGGATTCAACTTTTGTAAATACAGCATTTCTTAAATTACGAGCAAATCCTGCTGCAGTCCTAGATGCCAAAAATCCTACTATTATAATACTTACCGCACTTACAAGTGCAATAAGTAGCATTATTCCTCCAGATTTAAGAATATAATTAGTTTGAATTTTTTCTACATCCATTCCTAGTGCTGCATATTCAGATTTAACAGCTCCTGCTGCACCTTGAACTATAGCATCTTCACCTAATGCATCAATTCTCTCATTCATTTGATTACTTATCTCTTTTCTTTGTTCATCTGGTAAGTTTTCAAAAATTTCATATATATCACTGTCAGCAGGTATTTTATTGCCATCAAATTCCATTACCCCATCTTTAGCATTTTTTTGTATTTGCTCAATACCTGATACAGTGATTAAAGCTCTACCTATTATATCGTTTAAATCTTCTATTTTTTCATCACTTATATCATTTAAAACATAGATAGGAGCCTTAGCTAAATTTGGATATTCATCTATATATTCATTATAATTTTCATTTTGCTCATCAATCAAAGTATAATTATCTAATATTTTTTCTTTTGCATTTTCATCCATAAATATTGTAATCCTATCCATCAAGCTCTTTCTCATAGCTTCTGGTGTAGACTCTTCAATACCACCTTGTTGAATACCTGTATTAACTATATTTGCCATATAATCTGGAAGTGAAAGTTCAGCCATAGCTTGCACAAACAAAAATACAATAGCAAATATAATCATCCATGTAAATGGCTTTAGGTGCTTGATTAATTTACTCATTATCCTATCAACTCCTTAATTTTCCCTATTCTTATCTAATACTTTTTCTAATGTATAAAGTCCTATATATATTTTTTCTATTTCTTCCTCTGTAGCATTATTTATGATATTATCTATTTTATTTTCTATATTAGAAAACTTACTTTTAGATTTTTCTTTGAAATCATCCGTCATTTTTACATTAACAACTCTTCTATCTTCTTTACTTCTAGTTCTTTCTACAAATCCATCTCTTTCCATTCTATCTATTATTCCAGATACTGTGCTATTTGAAAGCCCCATTTTTTTACTTAATTCACTTATCTTCATTTCTCCATCTTTAGTAAGTATCCCCATAAGCATACCTTGAGGCCCTGTTAAATTCATTTCTTTAAATTCACATTCTATATTATGTTTGATGCTATCCATAACTCTTTTAAGTAATTTTACAATACTCATTCCACCTTCTATCATTAATACACCTCATTTCTATTATTCTTTCTATACAAACATTTCGTATAGATATATTTCGTGTACGAATTATATTTTACTCTTATTAGTATTGACTGTCAATACTTTTTTATATAAAAATAAAGAATAAGTTCCTAAATTTAGGAACTTATTCTTTATTTATTATTTTAATTGTTCTTCAATTGACTTTGTAAAATGTGTTGACTTGTCTCCTGTATGCTTTGTAATTTTAGCTTGCTTTTCCTTCTTTTTTATCTCTTATTTTATCAAATTCATTTACTGCTTTAACTACAAGTGTAGACAATCCTACAAGTGCTATTAGGTTTGGTATTACCATTAGAGCATTAAACATATCTGCTAAAGCCCATACTAATTCTACATCTAATACTGTTCCTACTACTACACAAATTAGAACTAAAGCTCTATAATACTTTACTCCACCTTTACCAAACAAATATTTTATATTTAATTCACCAAAGAAGTACCAACCAATTATAGTAGAAAATGCAAAGAAGAACAATGCCACTGCTATAAACTGTAAGCCAAAATCTCCAAAGGTGCTAAAACCTAATCTAAAACCTTCTTGTGTTAATTCTGAACTTGTAAGTCCTGTTTCAAAAGCTCCAGTAGTTAATATTACTAAAGCTGTTATAGTACAAACTATACCAGTATCTACTATAACACCAAGCATAGATACATATCCTTGTTGAACAGGATGGTCTACCTTTGCAACAGCATGTGCGTGAGGAGTGGAGCCCATTCCTGCTTCATTTGAAAATAATCCTCTTGCTATACCATATCTTAAAGTTTCTTTTACAGTAGCACCTATAAATCCACCAGTTGCAGCACGTGGATTAAATGCTCCCCATACTATCATCTTAAGTGCTGGAAGTATCTCTGTATAATTAACTACAAGTACAGCTATACCCCCTATTATATATAACAATGCCATTAAAGGAACTATTTTTTCTGTAAATGATGCTATACGGCTTACACCACCCCATAATATTAATCCTGCTAAAGCTGCTACTACAACACCAATAACTATCTTAGGTATTGGAAAAGCATTATTTACAGCAAGAGCTATAGAGTTTGATTGAACCATATTTCCCATAAACCCGAGGGCAAATATAATAGATAATGAAAAGAAACCGGCTAAGTATTTACTTTTTAAACCATATCTTAGATAATAAGCTGGACCACCAACAAGTTCTCCATTTACACTTCTGTTGAAGACTTGTGCTAAAACTGCTTCTGCAAATATTGTACCCATACCAAAAAATCCACTAATCCACATCCAAAATATTGCACCTGGTCCTCCTGCAGCTATTGCTGTTGCAACTCCAGCTAAATTTCCTGTTCCAACTTGAGCTGCTATAGCTGTTGAAAGTGACTGAAATGGTGACATACCTACATCTTCTGTTTGTTTTTCTGGCTTACTGAAAATCTCTTTAAACATTGATTTGATTCTAGTTACTTGAATAAATCTCAACCTAAAAGTAAATAAAATTCCTGTTCCAAGTAAAGCTACGAGCATTACTGGTCCCCATAAAACATCATTGATAACTTTGAGAATGTCCATAATATCCATTATAATTCCCTCCAATTTTTTATAAATAATTCCTTATATTTCAAAGAAATCTTTGTTAAAATTATATCTTTACAGTAACAGATTCCTTCAAAAAGAAACAATATATTCTGAATTTATTTATAAAAAAGAAATATTACAATTTAATTACAAAAAACTCTTTCAATTATTACTATTATATTGTATAATAATATTCAAGAATAAAAACTATTAAAGGAGGCGTATGTTTTGGCTTTGAGAAAACATGCTTTAAAAAGTACAGTAGCATCATTAACACTTATGGCAATACTATCAATGGGGTTACCTGTTAATGCTCAATTAGGTGATAGTCTACTTAAAAAAGGAATAAACAATAATGACGTTAAAATATTACAACAACATTTAAAAGATTTAGGATATATGGATTATAATGGCACAACAACATATTACGGTTACATTACAGAAAATGCTGTGAAGGATTTTCAAAGAGCAAATGGACTTCAAGTAGATGGCTATTTTGGTCCTAATACTTCAAAAACATTACTTAGTAAAGTAAACAATACAAGTTCTAGTTCTTCTTCAAATAATAATTCAAGCTCATTGTTTACATACACAAGAGTTTTAAAATATGGTTCTAGAGGTAGTGATGTTTCTTCATTACAATCTGCACTTAAAAACTTAGGACATTATAGTTCTAGCATAGATGGTATTTATGGTCCTGGTACTAGAGATGCAGTTATGAGTTTTCAAAAATCTCAAGGAATCGGAGTAGATGGTTATTTTGGACCTAACTCTTATAAACATCTAGAAAATGCTTCAAGTGGCAATACAACTCCATCTAAGCCAGCTCCATCGGAAAAACCAAGTAACTCCGGACTTTTAACTTATAATAGAGTTTTAAAATATGGTTCAAGAGGCAGTGATGTTTCTTCATTGCAATCGGCTCTTAGTAAATTAAACTATTATAGTTCAAGTATAGATGGTATTTATGGTTATGGTACTAGAAATGCTATAATGAATTTCCAAAGATCTGCTCATATTTCAGTAGATGGATATGCTGGTCCTAACACTATAAAATATATAAATAAAGCATTAAATGGAGAATTACCTAATCGTGGTGGTTCAACTGGAAATAACACTTCATCAAGTAGAGATCAATTAACTCAAAATATAATAAATGAAGCTAAAAAATACATGGGTGTACCTTATGTTTATGGCGGCTCCACTACATCAGGTTTTGACTGCACAGGTTATACTCAATATGTATATAGAAAATTTGGTATAAGTTTATCTCGTAGTTCAAGAGGACAGGCTACTGATGGAACTAGAGTAAGTAGAAATAATTTACAAGCTGGTGATTTAGTAATATTTGAAGGTACTTATAGACCTGGTCCAAGTCATGCTGGAATTTATTTAGGAAATGATATGTTTATAAATGCAAGTTCTTCAAAGGGAGTTTCTATAGCTAGTTTAAATAGTAGTTATTGGAAATCACATTATGCATATGGTAGAAGAGTATATTAATATAAGATATAAAAAAGTATCGCCTTAGGCGATACTTTTTTTATATCTACATTTCTATAGCTAAATCTGACTTTGTAACCTTTAGTGCCATTTTAACTACATTATATATAGTTATTGTTACAAATATATTTGTTATAGCTGTAGGTATTACTATTGATAGAAAAAGTGCTATAAATGGTGCAGGGAGCCCTACTAAAAATAATGCAGTAGATAAAAACACACTACCACTTACAAGCGTACCAATAAAAGCTATTAAACCTACTTTAATTTTACCCATTTTCACTTTGCTAAATAAAACTATAAGTAAATAAACCACTAATGATGTTATAAGTTTATCTACAATATTTGCTATTTGTCCACCTGGAAATGTCGTTGTCATAGCTGTAATTATGCCACCTAGTAAAGCTGTTACCATTGTGCTTTTAAAATCCTTATTAATCATTATTGCTACAAATATAAAGGAAATCATCAAATCAAATTTCATACTTCCAAGGGTGCCTGGTACAATTTGATGCATGATAAAACCTATCGCTAGTAATAAAGCTATAAATATATTTTTTCTTAAATTCATAATAAATCTCTCCTTTTAATTTTATTTTTTTATACCAATCAGATTCATCACTTTCAATTATTCAAATCATACCACTCACCTCCTTAAATTTGCGCATTAAAAAAACCTCTCATCCCTATTGTAAAAAGGGACGAAAGGTTTAAATTTCCGCGGTACCACCCAAAATTAGATAGTATAAACTATCTCTCTTTAAAGATACAGATAAAAAATCGATATCTTTTTTCTATAACGGGAATTCCCGACTAAGGATACTTTAATAAAATTTCACCTTGCATCTCATAAGACCATTCATTAAATATCTTATATCGAACTTCCACCAACTTCGACTCGCTAAAATAAAATAATTTTAACTACTTTTCTTAATCATAGATTTTACTATTCAATTTATATCATCTTATCATATATAAATTAAATAGTAAAGAGTTTTTAGAAAATTATAAATATTATTTTATATTTTAATTATACTATAGGAGAAATCAACAAGACTTCTTCGTTTTCCCTATATATCCTATCAAATTGTGATATTGGAAGCGGATTTTCACCAAGTCCTGTTTCAAAAGTATATCCTGGTAAATTATATTCTTTTATAAACCAATCCTTATAACCTGCATAAGCTGCAGCATATGGCACATCTGCCAATCTATAATTTGTTATATTCGAAAAAATTTCTGCAATATCTGTAGCTCTTGGAGGATTGAAATCAAGATATTTAAAATAAATTACTCTTCCTTGAGTGTGATAAGCAAGAGTAATTTTAAAATCATGTTTTCTTGTAAAATCTACCATGGCTTTGCTTTCAGGTTCTGATAATGGAGAAGGTCCTCCATATCTAGTAGGTCCTGGACCTGTTACTCCAAGTTCAGGTTCCTGAGCTTTAGCTTCCTCCCAATTAGCTGGGTAATTTCTATTTAAATCTACTCCACGTATATTTGCATTCCAAACTTCAGATAGTGGTTCACCTGTATCATTCCATTCTAATATTTCTTCATAATATGGATTTTCCGGAGTTATTCCATTTATTACAATGTCTACTCCATCAGGATTTACCATAGGAACTATATAGATACTACTTGATTCCCAAATATCAGACACATTATATCCATTTAGAGATTTATTGTTTGAAAAGCTTTCTAAAAATTGTTCTGTAAATTTCATCGTTACAGGAGAGTTTATCCATTCTAATGCATGATGAGAAGCATTATAAAATACTTCTTTTTCTCCTTTTCCGAGTCTTATATAATATAAATCTCTACCAAGTACTGAATTTCCAATAGTTCCCACTTCTAAAAAAGGATACCTTTTCTTTAATCCTTCTATATTTTTTTCTAATAATCCATAAGTATAACCTACATCAGTTAATACCACATCAATACCATATGGTACAATAATTTTACTACCAATAGTTAAATCATTAGGATTCAAATCAGGATTTGCTGTGATTATAGCATTTACAGTTGTATAATACCTATTAGCTATATTATAAAAAGTATCTCCTTTTTTTATAGTATAATTGTCATACCCTAAAATAAATCTATTTAATAAACCCCATGTATTTTCTCCTACTATTCCATCACTTACAAGTCCATTGTCAGATTGAAATTTCTTCACCGCACTTAATGTACTACTTCCAAATATACCATCAATTGGGCCCGGATTATATCCTACTTTAGATAAAACACTTTGAACTATCTTAACATTATTACCACTTGATCCAAACTTTAAAATTTCCATAGTTTCACCCCTATTTATCTTTATGATATATAGTATTACTATGGAAATTTTTTGTTACTCGCCGCATTCTTCATGATGAATATGCTGGTGACATATTGAGCCAGTTGATACTAGTTCTCCACTCATATATCTTTGTGCTAAATCTATTGAATTACCACTAGCTCCTGTTATTACTTCTATATTTTTATTGTTAAATATATCTATAGCCCCAGCTCCCATGCCTCCTGAAATTATAACATTTACTCCTAAATCATTCAAAAAATTAGGTAAAAACCCTGGCTTATGTCCTGGATTTGGTATAGAATCATCTTTAATAATTTTATTTCTTTCAATCTCATAGATATTGAAATTCTCACAATGTCCAAAATGCTCTGTTACTAAATCTTTTTCACTAGCTACTGCAATTTTCATTTAAACTCCTCCAATTTTATATGTTTAATATATTTATAGTTTTTTCAAATACATCGTTTACCTTTTCCCCTATTTCACAATCTATATCTACAATAGTTTTACCATCATTTATAGCTTTAATAGTATTTTTATCAAATGGTAATTTGCCTATCATAGGTATTTCATTTTCTTTACAGAAATATTCAATTTCTTCACTTTTACTAAGATTAATATCATATTTATTTATACATATAGCAGTTTTAATGCCAAAGCTATTAGACATTTCAACTATTCTTTTCATATCAGCTATTCCAGATATAGAAGGTTCAGCTACAACTAAAACCATATCTACTCCAGTTATTGAAGCAATAACTGGACAACCTATGCCAGGAGATCCATCTATTATTGCTAATTTATCTTTTGTAATAGGTATATTTAATCTTTCTTTCACTTCTGTTACTAATTTTCCTGAAGTTCCACTTCCCATCTTAAGTTCAGCTGTTGAAAATACTTTATTATCAGTATAAAGATCTAATCTCCCTGCTACATCCTTCTTTAGTTTAGCTGCATTTACTGGACAAACTAATTCACAAACTCCACATCCTTCACAGCTATAAAGATCTACTTTGTAAGTATCTTCTTCTTTTACTATTGCATCAAATCTACAATTATCCATACACTTTCCACATTTTATACATATATCACTATCAATATATGATTTATCCATACCATAATAATCTTCGGTGATAGATTTACCTAAATCATTCATTACAAGATGTAAATTTGGGGCATCTACATCACAATCTGCGAATACCTTGTCTTCTGAAAGTTTTATGAAAGCACTTGCAATAGTAGTTTTTCCTGTACCCCCCTTACCACTAAGGATTAGTAATTTCTTCATGTTCTACCTCCTTAGCTACTTTTTCTAATAAAGATAAAAACATAGCCTTATAATTATCATTTAATTTTGAAATAATCTGACCATCAGAATTTAAATTTCCAATTTCTCTGTCAAAATATATTTTTTCTAATATATTTATATTGTTTTCATTGCAAAACTCTTCTGTAGGGTTATCTTTATTAGTATATTTGTTTAATACTACACCATGAGCTTTATTAAATAATTTTACTAAATCATATACCATCTTCAAATTATGCGATCCAAAAATAGTTGGCTCTGCTACTAATATACAATAATCAGCATCTTTTATACTATCCATAACCACACATGCACTTCCTGGTGGACAATCTATTATATTGTAATTATTATTATCAGTATATTTTAGCGATTCTTTAATAATAGACACGCCCGATGCTTGACCAACATTCATAATTCCAGATACTACATTTACATTATTTGAAATACCTTTTTTAACTACACCTACTTCTTCTTTCTTTTCACTTATAGCATTAGTAGGACATATTAAAGAGCATCCACCACAAGAGTGGCATACGTCCTCAAATACTAAAACCTTATCGGTATATGCTAATGCATTAAACTTACAAAACTCCACACATTTTTTACATCCAATACATTTATCATTGTCTACTTGTGGAATATCTACATAAACACTTTTTTCAGTAACATTATTAGGTTTAAAAAACAAATGTCCATTTGGTTCTTCTACATCACAATCAACATAGGTTGAATTATTAGCTACTTCTGCAAGGTTTACAGATACAAAAGTTTTTCCAGTACCACCTTTACCACTTAATACTGCTATATTCATTATCTTATTCCTCTAGACCCATGAAAACCAGCATGTATTTCATTTAACTCATATAATTTATCTTCTTTTAATGCGTCTATATTTTCTTTTATTGTACTTGAATTTGATTTATATAATTTTATATCAGCATTTTCAAGAACTTCTGCTGCATTTTTCCCACACCTTGGAGTAAGTAAACAATCAATATTTTCATCTACTAAGATTTGAGCAGCTTTAATTCCTGCGCCACCTTGACTTGATGCTGCTGTATTATTTACAAAATTACTAGATTGGCTTTGTGTATCATATATTAAAAAATAATTTGTACGACCAAATGTATTGTTTACATATCCTTCTATAGTTTTTTCACTAACTGGAATTCCTATTTTCATATCTACATATCTCCTTTTTTATTGTCTAATTTTTCCTTTCTACATCCTCTTCCACATGGTCTATTAGAATTTGTACAAAGGCTGTAGTCTCCACCTTCTATTATTATCATTTTTCCATTAACTAAGGATTCTGCAAGCTTTTTTCTAGCTTCTTCATATATTCCTTGTACAGTAGTACGAGCTATATTCATTTGCTCTGAACATTCTTTTTGTGTGAAATTATTTAAATCAATTAATCTTATAGTTTCGTACTCATCAACTGTCATGCTTATAATTTCTTTAACCATTTTTCCCATTCCCATTGGACCAAATCTTTTATTGTCTGGTAAAGAACAAACATTTCTCATCTTTTTAGGCCGTGACAAATAGTTCACCTCCATTCCTTATTGACATATGTCATTTATATGTTAATTATACTCCTTTTATGACATATGTCAATAACTTTCGTAAAAAAACATTAGGTCTTTTAAAGACCTAATGTTTTTTGTTACTATCCTAATTGTCTAAGAGAATTTTTTAAATCTTGATCTGGTATACTTATCGGAGTTAAACTAAATGTATCTACTAAATATTGTAATACATTTGGTGAAATAAATGCTGGCAGAGATGGTCCTAAAAACATTCCATTTATTCCAAGAGATAATAATGCTAATAAATCAGCAACTGCTTTTTGTTCATACCAAGAAAGTACAATAGTAAGTGGCAGAGAATTCACATCTGTATCAAATGCATCTGCAAGTGATGAAGCTATTCTAACTGCAGAATACACATCATTACATTGGCCTACATCTAATAATCTTGGTAATCCTGCAACTGTTCCAAAGTCCAATTTATTAAATCTATATTTACCACAAGCAAGAGTCAATATTACACAATCTTTTGGAACTTTTTCGGCAAACTCAGTATAATAATTCCTACCAGGTTTTGCTCCATCACATCCACCAATTACAAAGAAATGCTTTATTTTCTCTTCCTTTACTGCACTTACTATTTCTTCAGCATGAGATAATGTAGCATGATGACCAAACCCTACTAATATTTCTTTTTCTTCCTCGTCTTCCTTAAAACCACCTAATTCTAATGCCTTTTCTATTATTACACTAAAGTCTTTGCTTCCATCTTCATTTACTTTAATATTTTCTATTCCATCCCAACCCACTACATTTGTAGTGAATATCCTATCTTTATATGAGCCCCTAGGTCTCATAAGACAATTTGTGGTCATTAATATACAGCCTGGAATATCATCAAATTCTTTTTGTTGGTTTTGCCATGCTGAACCATAATTTCCTACTAAATGTTTATATTTATTAAGTCTTGGATATCCATGCGCTGGTAACATTTCTCCATGTGTATAAATATTAATACCTTTTTCTTTTGTTTGTTCAAGTAACATCTCTAGGTCTCTTAAATCATGTCCTGATACAATGATGAATGGTCCTTTCTTTATTTCTACATTTACTTTGTGAGGTTCAGGATTTTTGTAAGTTTCAGTATTTGCTTCATCTAATATTCTCATTACTTCTATACTCATATCTCCTGCTCTCATTGTCCATCTTATAAGATCTTCTACGGTTAAACTATCATCTGTTGTTGCTTCAAGCGATAAAAAATAAAAATTATCTACTTGATCACTATGGTAATTTATAAATCTTGCTTGATGACTATATGCACTTATACCTTTTAATCCATAAAGTATTGTAGAACGAAGTGACCTTATATCTTCATCTAAATCCCTATCATACATAATACCAGCTTTTACAGAATCTCTTAGCATTTCTGCTTTAGTTTGACTAAGATTATATGTAGCAGCATCTGGATACTTGCCTTCTGGAGCTTTCTTTCTTATTTTTTTCCTTTATCTTTTGAGATTCTTTAAGCAAACTCACATGAAAGGCTGCATCAAAATTCACATTTGTAAGTGTAGTAAATAATGAATTTTCTACAAACTTTACAATTTCTTTATCTATAATTTCTTCATTTTCAATTAAAGGTTTAGCGTAAGACGATATCCCCTTTAATTGATATATTAATAAATCTTGTAAATTAGCTATTTCTGGAGATTTACCACATACACCATGTTTGGTGCACCCCTTTCCTCCCATTGTTTGTTCACATTGGTAACAAAACATTTGATTATCCATAATCTTCACCTCTTAAATTATTTTAAATACAATTCTATAAGTATTATTACCTTTAATATTTCTTATATACAAAAAACATCAGACTTTTTATATCTGATGTTTTTGCTTTTACATATTATTTTAATGTAAAATATACAAATTTATTGTTTTTCAAGTTCTTAAATTCATATCTATTTTTTCTACCCCAGTTTGAAGTTTCTATATATTCTTCATTATTTTCATCTATATAATATCCAGTTATAGTTTGCCAGTGAAAATTATGTCCTGTATTTCTATAATATTGTAACATTGCAATAGGTGAATTAGATTCTAATCCTTTTATTATAAATTCATTACTTTCTAAATTTAAAGGCTTATAATTTGCTTTTAATCTTATCCCTTTAGATTTAGCATATGATATTACACCTCTAGATAAACTATATATAGTGGGTATTCCAAAAAAGCTTGGCTTTATGAAAGTTAGTAACTCATTCATAAATTCTTTGAATTTTTCTTTGGATATGTCTTCTTTTTCATATAAAGATTCACAAGCTTTAATATTTTTACTCATATAGTATAAAATATTAGCAGCACTTGCTAAGCCACATCCTCTTTTAATATAGAATTCATTTTCAAGCCATCTTTGATGTGATCCATAATATATTTTTTCACCTTCATATATTGGAATGAAGGTCTTTAATGATTTTAATGATATTTTCTTCTTTTTATTTTCCACTATCTTTTAAATCCATTAAAGCTTCTGGATAAGTAGACCATATTGTTTGATCTAATAGATATTCTTCATTGTATTTTATGGCATATGTTCTAAATACATTTAATGGGACACTTAAAGGTATACTTTCATTTCTATATTTATCTAATAAATCCAAACTGAATTTCTTTTCTTGACTAGATAATTCATCTGAAAAGTATCCAAATATGTGCATAAGTGTATTTATATAATTTGTTTCCTTAGGTAATATCTTCATAGCTTTTCCTAGATTTTCTTTATATTTTTCTACTATTTCTTCAGTGTCTAATTTTTCATGATTTGCTACAATTCTACCTAAAACTTTTAGTAACTCAGGATTATGTGCCATAATTAAATACTTGTTTTTGCTATGAAAATCAACTAATAATTTTAAAGATTTTTCATTTTCTACATCCTTAAATCTATTCATAGTATATAAGTGTGCTAAGAAATGTTCTCTTATCTTAAAATTAGTAAGTCTCCCTTCTTCTTCAATAGCTAATTCATCATATCTTTTAAGCACCTCATCAGCAAATATGCCTGCTCCCTTACCACTTACAATAGAATTATTTTTACCTCTATAAATTTTTACATCTTTTATCCCACATGAAGGTGATCTGCCTTTTAATAAAAATCCATCTACATCTTCTAAATCATTTAAAAAATCATCGGTAAAATCTTTCATTTTCTTCGTATAGATGTTTTTAGTTTCAGGTTGATAAAGCTCAATTTGATCATTTTCTTCTACTAATCTTATAGGTTTTCGTGGAATTCCAAGACCTATACCAACTTCAGGACAAACTGTTATGTATTCAACAAATTTGCCTAATTTATCTACAAAATCATTTTGTATTGTAATTCCATTATATCTACACTCACAAAATCCTAAGCATTTACTTACTACAACTTTTGGTTTATCTGTCACAATTTCACCTCTTCTTACATGTTTTCTAAGTCATTTTTAAATTTTTCAAGCCCTACTCTTTCTATCATAAATCCTAGTTTTTCTCCCATCTCTGCATTTTCCTTATAATAAACAAATAATTTATCTATCAAATCTAAAATTTCATCTTCTTTTAAATCTTTTTTTATTATATCTGCTACTCTTGGATTAAATCCTCCAGAGCCTCCTGCTGTAAGTGCAAGTAATCCATCAAAATCTGCTATTACCCCAATATCTTTACTATATACACTTCCACAAGCATTTCTACACCCAGCTACACCTATTTTTGTTCTACAAGGCATCTCTTGTTTTTGATATTTCCTATATAGCTTCATTCCAAGTCCTATAGTATTATATCTAACCCTTTTGCAAAAACCTGCTGGACACATTTCAACATTCTTTACTGAGTTTTGAGAAGTAACAGCAGGCTCCATATCTAATTCTTCCCAAATTGCAGGTAAATCTTCTTCAAATAAATTAGTTATAAGTATTCTTTGCCCTGAAGTAAGTTTTATTATTCCATTATATTTTTTAGCAACTTCAGTTATCTTCTCTAACTTTTCTATTGTAATAAATCCTCCAGGAATATCTGGTGTGATAGCATATTTCCTTACTCCGTCTACAATTCTTTGTAAATTCCCATAATGTTTTCCCATAAGTCTCTCCTTAATTAAATTTATTTTATTTCTTTGACTCTACCTACAATACCAGATTCAAGTCTAACCTTTATTCCATGATGATGTTCTTTTGAATTTGTTAAAATATCTTTTACTATTCCTTCAGTAAGCTTACCTGATTTTTGATCTTCTTTTTTTACAACCTTTACTTCTATTCCTTTTTTTATATTATCTCTTTTTGTTCCATTCATATTTTAACCACCCTTATATTATTAATAACCAAAGAAAGGATCATTTATTATATTCTTTCTTTTAATATCCTTATCCTTTAAAGTCTTTCTTATAGATTTTATCACATTAGCACTTCCTGAAACATAATAATATGCATCATTTTTATACTTCTGTGCGATTCCCTTTATAACTTCACTAGTTTCTTTGGATCCTGAAGTGAAATTTATATTTATTTTGTAATCTTTATTTACAATATCCATTATATCATCTTTAAAAAGATAAAAGTCCCTAGATGAATAAATAATATTTACAAATCTCTGATTCCCCTTTTCTATTTCTTTTAATAATGACCTTATAGGAGTTATACCTACACCTGTTGCAATCAAAACTATAGGTGTAATTTCATCTTTAAGCACAAACCATCCAAAAGGACCTCTTACATTTACCTTATCTCCTACTTTTAAATTTATCAATTCTTTTTTAAAACTAGATATATTTTCACCAGTTCTTGTTCCAATTTTTATTACTCCTTCTTCTGGTATTGAAGCTACACTAATTGGTATTAGTTGAGTGTAAATCTATAACAAAATAATCTTCATAGGGATTTTCTATTTTTTTTATAGTTTCAGTTGATTTATTAAATAAACCTTTAAAATCTCTCAAACGCATAATATCACTCTTTTCTTTGCTTTTTTTTACTTATACCCAAAAAAAACTATCAGAAAAGTTTCTGATAGTTTTTTCAACCTATAGGGTAAATAAAGAAATTATTTTTATTCAAGTCCTGATCTTATTTTTTTGAAAAGACCTAAATATACTAATATTGATATCACTAATACAATAGATGCATAAAATAATATTTGTGGCCAATCACTTACTCCACTTAATACTAATTTATTACCCTTATATGACCAATAAAAGGGACTCCAATAAAAAAACTTTTGCCATTTATCTGCTAATAATTCTATAGCAAGCACTGAAGCTATAAGTGGTAACATCAATACTTTTATACTGGATGCTGCACTCATTACATCACTACTATTTATCCCTTGAATAAATCCTAAGAGCATAGATATAATTGATCCTACTAAAATCATCACTAATAACTGAATATAATTAATATCCCTAAATCCTGTAATTAAAACTACTGCAAGAGAGCCTAATACTACTACTGCTATTCCTATTATACTCTTACCCAAAATAAATTGATTCCTTGTAGTAGGTGTAATATTTATTGCATTTATAGTGTTATCAGATTTTTCTTCTACTATATTAAAAGATATTAGCATGCCTCCAAGTACTGCTATTAAAAGTAATACTCCATTTACTAAAGTTTGTTTAAGTGGAGGTACAGTTTTTTCTAAATCAATTAATTCTACATTGGTATCTTCTATGTTCAGATCTAAATCATCAAATGCATTAAGTGATTTAGCAAAATTTATTAATTCTTCTGCCTCATTTCCTTCTGGCATAATATAATAATTATCAGATTCTTTAATAATTCCAATTACATTATCTCTATCTAAGACTCTTTTTTCTATATCATCTTTGCTTTCAAATGTTTCTACATTAGCATAATCTTTTAAAAACTCTATTTTTTCTTCATTTTCTCCTTCTAAAAGAGCTAAGTTTACCGTTGTATCCTCTATACCTGGTGTAAATATATTGATTCCTATTGCTATTATTATAGGAAATAATATTAAATAAAGTGATAAAAAATCTCTTTTATTAACCTTTAAATCTCTTCTAAATATATTAAATATCTTTTTCATAAATCTTACCTCCTTCTATACTGAAAGTGTGGATTTGTATTTTTTATTTGTAAGTGCAAATAATATTATACTTACAATTAAAAATCCACCTGTAGCTAATAATATATATGAAGTATCTCCATTTTCTAAGATTAATTCTTTAAAAGCTTCTATCATATGATATGTTGGAAATACTTTAATCCATACAGGATTCCAAGATGGTATCATGTTTGAAATAGCTGGCAAGATTAATACTATTAAGATTAAATAAATGCTAGCAAAAGCTTGCATGATATTATCATAAAAACCTGCTACTAATAGTCCAAGTGATGATGAAAATAGTCCTGTAGCTATTAAAAATAATATCATTAATAAATAATTTGGTCCTAATCCCATAACTGGTATAACAATTATTAAACTAGTTATTATACTTACAAGTAAAAGCACCATAGCTTTACTTAAAAGATATTGCCACACACTAGATGCTGTAACTGCATAGGCTTTTATTACACCTTCTTTTTTATCTAAAAATACATATGCAGCTATGATAAATAAGCCCATTAGACTTCCATTAAAAGTTAAAAATGTTGGTATTAAATTTTCTCTATCAGTTAATTTTTCTTCATTTATAGACAGAGCTCTTACATCTTGACCTTCAATACTTTCTTGTAAAATGTCACTATCTTCTATATGACCTATTAAATATAAGTTTTTAAGCTTTTCTTTTTCATATCCTTGGATATAATACTTATAATGAAGTTTATCATCTTTTAAATTAACTACAGCTCCAAATTTTTGTTCTTTTTCTGCAATATCTTTAATTTCTTCTTCATTATTTAATATATATATTTCCTTACCTTCAGTTTCAAGTAGGTCTGCATTTACTTCCTCATCTCCGATTTCAACTTTTACCTTTTCAATTTTACTATCTAAATCAACTTCTTTTATGCCTTCTATATAATTTTCCTTTACTTCTTTTGGTAAATCAAAATATAGATATTCTTCACTTGTTGAACTGAAATTTTCAGGTACTACAGTTAGTAATATTACAAGTAATAATATTCCTATAAAAAATTCTATATAAATATAAAAACCTCTAAAGGCAATCTTCATCTCTTTTAGAAAGCTAGACCATAATTTCATATTATTTTAGCTCCCTTCCTGTGACCTTTATAAATATTTCTTCAAGAGTTGCTTCTTTGGTATGCATAGTTTGAATTTCATAATTTTCTATTATATTTTTAAGTTTGTTTTTTTCATCTTCTAAGATAGTAGAATATTTTTCCTTTATTATTTCTTCATTTTTTATATACTCAACTTCTACTAATTTTTCACCATATTGTAATTTTAAGTTCTTAGGTGAATCAATTAGCTTTATTTCACCATCTACAATAAATGCCACCCTATCACATAGTTCATCTGCTATAAACATATTGTGAGTAGTTAAAAATACGGTCACACCCTCACTATTTTTTTCTTTTATAATGCTCTTTATGGTAGAAGCTATGGCAGGATCTAGTCCTGTAGTAGGCTCATCTAAAAACCACAGCTCAGGATTATTAATCATTGATCTTGCAAATGTAAGTCTATGTTTCATTCCTTTTGAAAATTCTCCAGCTCTAATATCTTCCTTACCATCTAATCCCACGAGTTTTAATAATTCCACGGGATCTCTTGTTTCACCATCAAATAATTTTCTATAAAAATCCAAATTTTCTTTTGCAGTAAGTTTACTATATACATTTGATTGTTCAAAACTCATTCCTATTTTGTTAAACATTTCAGGAGAAAATTTCTTTGCATCATATCCTGCAACTTTTACTTCCCCTTTTTGAAGTTGTAAAAGTCCAGTTAAAATTCCTTGTGTTGTAGACTTTCCTGCTCCTGATGGACCTAAAAATCCAAAAACCTCACCTTTTTCTACTTCAAAACTGACATCTTTAACTGAATAATTTCCATCCTTGTTATAAGAATGATATAAATTTTTCACACTAATCATTTACGCTTCCTCCCTTATAAAATAGCTTTTTAAAAACTTCTATATATTCATCTATATCTTTTTCTATTACTTTATAATTTACTTTCTCAGTATTACTTATTATTTCTTTCTTTATTTTTTCTCCATATTTTTCAAAAGTCCAGTTTATAATATCAAATATTTTTTTTCTATCAATATCATCTCTGAAAATTGAAAAATCAATATTTTTAGTATAAATTTTATCTACTAAACCCAATGAATAATTATCAGTTAAATTCTTCATCTCATCCACTGAACTATCTTCAAATATTTTAGCAAAAAAATTAAATATATAAGGATATTTATCTGTCATTTTAAGCTTTATAATTCCAGCTTCTTTGATCCTTAAAAGTAAATCTCTTTCATCCCAATCAATATTTCCTTCTATATTTTTAATTGTTTCTCTTATAGTGAATTCTTTTAAGAACTCATATAATTTCTTCTTAGTACCAAAATAATGATATAATAGCCCTTTTGAAATTTCTGCATTTTTTACAATATTATTTGTTGATGCTTTCTCAAAACTATTTTTACTAAATTCTTCTAAAGCACTATTTATTATCCTATCTTGTTTTTCTATTTCAATTTTTTCTAATGTTTCTTCCATATTTTTTCATCCTCTCATAAAAATCCATTGACTTGCTTGGTCAATTTAATCATATCACACCTTGACTCTTGTGGTCAATATATATTTTGAAGTTTTATATTTTAATTATATGTGTTAATATATAATTAAGATTCTATCAAATATAAGGAGGTAGTTTAATGTTAGTAACAGTAGATGATATGTTAAAAAAGGCACATAAAGAAGGTTATGCAGTAGGCCACTTTAATATAAATAATTTAGAGTGGACAAAAGCAATACTTTTAACAGCTGAGGAGAATAGTTCCCCAGTGATTTTAGGTGTATCTGAAGGTGCAGCTAAATATATGACAGGTTTTAAAACTGTTGTAGGAATGGTAAATGGTATGCTTGAAGAATTAAAGATTACAGTTCCTGTAGCTCTACATTTAGATCATGGTTCTTATGATGGAGCTAAGGAAGCAATGGAAGCTGGTTTTTCTTCTGTAATGTTTGATGGTTCTCATTATGCTATAGAAGAAAATATAGAAAAAACAAAAGAAATTATAAGAATTGCAAATGAAAAAGGAATATCAATTGAAGCAGAAGTAGGTTCAATTGGTGGAGAAGAAGATGGGGTAGTTGGTACAGGTGAAGTTGCTGATCCTAAAGAATGCAAAACTATTGCTGATTTAGGTGTTTCAATACTTGCTGCTGGTATAGGTAATATTCATGGAAGATATCCTGATAATTGGAAGGGTCTTGATTTTGAGGTATTAAAACAAATTGATGATATTACAGAAAATACTCCTTTAGTATTACATGGAGGTACTGGTATTCCTTCAGATATGGTTAAAAAAGCTATAGGTCTTGGTGTTGCAAAGATAAATGTAAATACTGAATGCCAATGGGCATTTACAGAAGCAACTAGAAAGTATATTGAAGATAAAAAAGATTTAGAAGGTAAAGGTTTTGATCCTAGAAAACTTTTAGCTCCTGGAACAGAAGCTGTAAAGAAAATAGTAAAAGAAAAGATGGAACTTTTTGGTTCAGTAAATAAAGCCTAAATAAAAGATGGATGCCTAGGCATCCATCTTTTATTTAGTTATACATTCCATTAGCATTCATATAATTATATATTTTTTCACCATGTTCTTGTTCTTCTTTTTGAATATGATTTAATGCTTGTCGTACATTACTATCTTTACATTCAAATATAGTAGTATTATAGGTGCTTGAAACATACTTTTCTGTTGAAAGTAAATCTTGACATAAATCAGCATCAGCTTGATTATTCATATTACTTCCACTAAAGTTCATATTACTATTTTGAGAACTACTAGCTGCTGTATTCATACTAGGTACACTTCCACCTAATATTTGATTAACAGTGTTTAAATGTTCTTCTTCTTCTTTAGCTAATTGATTAAAAAGTTGTTTTAACTCAGCATCTTGTGCTTCATTTGCAGCTTTTGTGTATTTTTTTATACACAGCTCTTCATGACTTTTTTGATCTTCTAATAGTGTTTTTTCTTTTTGACTTAAATTTATCACTATAAATACACCTCCTTAACTTATTATGCTTATATTTTTAAAAAATATTCACAATAAATTTAAGGTTTGTGATATTTACATAAGGGGCGAAAACACTTTTAAGATTGAGCCTTTTAGTCTTTTATACCATATAATATTTTCTGTATCTTCATATGATATTTCTTGTGATACTTTTATTGTATTTAAAAAATCTTCTTTCATGGCAATTACACTTTTTGTCTTATACATCCAAACTCCACATTCAAAATGAAGGTATAAACTTCTATAATCTAAATTTATAGTTCCCACAACTGCATATTCATCATCTACTACAAAGTTTTTAGCATGAATAAATCCTGGTGTATATTCATATATTTTTACTCCTGATTCTATTAAGATTTTATAAAATGATTTTGTAACTGCATGAGCATACCATTTATCTGGATGATGTGGAGTAATGATTTTAACATCAATACCTGATTTAGCAGCAGCAGTAAGAGCTGTTACCATTTCATTATCTATTATCAAATATGGTGTAGTAATATAGACATGACTTTTTGCTTTGTTTATTAAATTAAGGTATGCAATTTGTCCTACCGTTTCATCATCTAATGGGTTATCTGTAAATGGTTGGACATATCCATCTTTTATATTGATATTTAAGTCATATTCTCTTTTAAACCTAGTGAAATCTTCATCAATACCCCTTAAATAATCCCATATAGATAAAAACATTACAGTTAACGACCATACAGCTTCACCTTTTAACATGATAGCAGAATCCTTCCAGTGTCCAAATCTATCTTTTTCATTTATATATTCATCTGCTAAATTTATTCCTCCTGTAAACCCAACTTTTCCATCAATTACTACTATTTTTCTATGGTCTCTATTATTAAGTCTTGGGCTAAGAAATGGTATTAAAGGATTAAAAACTTCACATTTTATACCCATACTTTCTAATTTTTCATCATACTTATATGGTAATGTTAAAATGCAACCAAAGTCATCATATATTATTCTTATGTCTACACCTTCATCCACTTTTTCTAATAATATTTCTAATATCTCACTCCACATTTTTCCTTCTGCTATTATAAAATATTCTAGGAATATAAATTCTTTTGCCTTTTTTAACTCTTCTTTTAAACTTTCAAACTTATATTCTCCAAGAGAAAAATACTCACTACCATCATTTTCATATAAGGGACTATATGCAGCATTTTGTAAATATAATGATTGATTTGATGCATTAATACTTTCTTCTTTCAATCTTCCTCTTACATTATCATCTATCATTAAAGAAGATTTCATTTTTTGTATTATAAAATTCATTCTTTTTTTATCTTTTTTACTTGATTTATTGCCTCCAAAAAATATATAAAATAATCCTCCAAAAATAGGAAATAATAAAATAGGTATTAGCCAAGCTATCTTATAAGCTGGATTCATAGAATCATTTACTATAAATAACACTACCCCAATACTTATTATTATACTTGTGGTATAAAAAATCACAAAGTAATCTTGAAACTGTAATATCATCCAAATAAGAACCGCTAATTGGATTATTATAGCTATTCCAATAAATAATATTCTATTAAATAAAATTTTTTTTATTAACTTCATTTTCAAACCTCACATTAGCCTTAGGTAGTGTATAAATTACCTATCTCTTTTATTTTTACTGGTAATTTAGAATCAAACATTGGTATTGTATTAAATTTAAATCTACTGATTTTATGCATCTTATCGATTTTATTCTTTATTTCTTCATTTGGAGCTTTTCCTTCTCTTATATATTTATTTAAAGTTTCATAAGTAAAACCTAATATGTCTTCATCAGTTTTTTTTGTGAGACCATCTTCTGGTACTTTTACTATAAACTTTTCGGGTATGCCAATATATCTACCGACCTGGACTACTTCATCGGTTGTAAGCATAGCAAGAGGTGAGAAGGCTCCTGTGGTATCACCATAAATTGTAGCATATCCAACCCAGTCTTCTGATAGATTACTAGTGTTTATTACTCTGCTCTCTTCTATTGATTGACTTATAGCATAAAGTAAAGTCATCCTAATTCTAGGTGGTAAATTTAATTTTGTTTGTTTTGATATATCTTCTATGAATTCACCTTTTATAGTTTCTAATTCTTCAAAAAAAGAATTCATCATATTTGTAATAGGAACTTCTTTATATTCTATATCAAGATGTTCACATATTTCATAGGAATAAGATATATCATATTGTAAACCATGAGGCATAAGCACTCCTAATACATTTTCTTTGCCTAAAGCACGCACACATAACCCTGCTACAACTGAACTATCTTTTCCACCTGATATTCCAATTATAGCTTTTTGACCCCCAGAATTTTCCATCATATCTTTTATCCACTCTACCAAATCATCAGTTAAATTGCTTAACTTTTCTTTACTTAATTTCATTTTTATCCTCTTTCTTTATTATTATTTTAAAACAATTTATATTTATTTTATATTTTCAAAAAAACTTATTAATTTACTTACTGATTCTTCTGTTGTTGCCCAAGATGTAACAAAACGAACTGCACTATTGTTTTCATCCACCTTTGCTTCAATTGAATATAAAAATTCTTTAGATAGGTCATCTAGTATATGATCAGAAAGTATAGGAAATATTTGATTTGTCATCGATGGAGCATAAAATTTATAGCCTAAATTTTCAAGTTCATCTACTATTTTTTCTGCCATTTGATTGGCATGCTTTGCAAGAGTAAAAAATAAATCATCTTCAAATAATGTCTCAAATTGAATACCTGCTATGAATCCTTTAGCCATCAAAGCACCCTTTTGTTTTATTAGGTATCTAAAATCTTCTTTTAATTTATCATTAGTTATTACCAAAGCCTCACCTAGTAATGCACCATTTTTAGTGCCTCCTATATAAAACACATCAACTAAATTAGCTATTTCTTTTAAACTTAAATCATTTCCTTTTGAAGTAAGGGCAGAACCAAGTCTTGCACCATCTAAAAATAAAATCAAATTGTTTTCCTTACATATATTATGTATTTCTTTTAATTCATTTTTTGTATATATTGTGCCAAGCTCTGTAGTGTTGGATATATAAACCATTTTAGGCTTTACCATATGTTCATCACTATGAATATTTAAAGCTTTTTTTATAGATTCTATACTTAATTTCCCATCTTTAGAATCCATAGCTATTACTTTGTGTCCTGTAGCTTCAATAGCCCCAGTTTCATGTACATTAATATGACCTGTATGAGCTGCGATTACTGCTTCATGCGGTCTTAGAAAGCTTGATATAGAAATTAAGTTTGTTTGTGTTCCTCCAGGAATAAAATGTATATCTACATCTTGATTTTCCATATGCCCTTTTATATATTCTTTTGCCTTTTCACTATGTTTGTCCTCTCCATAACCTACATTTTGTTCTAAATTATACTTTATAAGACTTTCTAATATCTTCTCATGTGCACCTTCACTATAATCATTCATGAAACTATACATACAAATCTCCCCACTTTCTTTTATTTTCTTATCTTATACCATTATACCCTTATAGCTATATAAATAAAAGATATCTTATTTTAAGATATCTTTTATAATCATTTTTTAATTCATAGTATCTAGTGATTTGTGAGTCCATTTTAAAGCTTCAATATAACCATCATACAATATAGATTCATCAATATGTAATTTCTTTGCATAGAATTTTACGTTCATCCAATCACCTTTTTCATAGGAGAACATTAAGTTATATATATAACTTAAACTACCCTTGCAATCTACTAGCGCATTTTTAATATCTTCAGATAGAGATATTTCTGAAATTGCATCTTCCATAGCTTTATCTAATAATGCATCTATAGTGCTCATTAATCCCATCATCGAAGCTTCAAATTTTCTTTTCTTATACTTGCTATTTTCTGCAATGAATTCACAAAATTTAGATCTAACTAGTGAAGTTTTCATCAGTTCTTTAGGCTTTTTAATGGTTAAGTCTTGCATCATTAAAATATTAATCCATCTCTCTATTTCTTTTAATCCCATATATAGTAAAGCTTTTTTTATTGATTCAAAGTCATTTTTGCTTTCACGTCTTTTAGTAATTCTTAATAATCTATAAGATAAATTTATATCTATTTCAATTATTTCTGCTATCTTTTGATATGAAGGCTCATCTTTTTTTAGTTCTGAAATTATTTTTATGTATTGTGTCTTTATAGTTTTTTTGTTATTGGATTCACTAATTACTGATGGCTTACTAAAAAAATAACCTTGGAATAATTTAAATCCCATCTCTTTTGCTTGTAAAAATTCTTCTTTTGTTTCTACCTTTTCTGCAAGCAATATTTTGTTTTCATATAAAGCTACTTTCACTTCATTTTTTATAGTATTTAAAGGTGTTGCTAAAATATCGTATTTTATAATATCTGTTAATGGTATTAAAGGATAATCATTATATTTTTCTACAAAATCATCAAGTGCAATCTCATAACCTTTATTCTTTAGATATTTTAATCTATCTATAATTTTTTCATCTGCT